>NZ_JANSIK010000020.1:0-38547 GCF_047462035.1 Synechococcus sp. R5-15
AAACAGAATGCTATCGCTGCATAGTTGAACAGTGATGTTCAGCAGTGTTCAGCGTAAATGTATCAGCTCTGCCGACTGGCGCACCGTCTCGAAAAAGTGATGGACATTGGCCTCTGGAGTGCTTGGGTGGATGCCATGGCCCAAGTTCATGATGTGTCCACGGGATCCGGCTTTTTGAATCACTTCTAGGGTGCGCTGCCGGATGAACTCTGGCGATCCCAGCAACACCATCGGATCCAGATTGCCCTGCACCGCTAGGGATCCCAGGCGGGCCCTGGCCTCTGCCATATCGCTCATCCAATCGAGGCTGAACACGTCGATGCCGGCTTTGCCCACCCGCTCCAGCAAAGCGGCGCTGCCGTTGATGTAGAGGATCAGCGGCACCTGCGGATACCGAGCTTTCACCTGATCCACAATTTGCTTTTGGTAGGGCAAGGCCCAACACTCGTAATCGACTGGGCTGAGCTGGCCGGCCCAAGTATCGAACAACTGCACCACCTGGGCGCCGCACTCGATCTGGTAGATCACGTAGCGGGCAATGCTGTCGGCCAGCTTACTCAGCAACTGATGCAGCAATGGCGGCTGCGCGAAGGCCAAGCTCTTGATGTGGGCGTAATCTTTGGAGCTGCGCCCTTCCACAGCATAGCAGGCCAGAGTCCAGGGGGAGCCGACAAATCCCAGCAGCGTTGCTTTCCCTTCCACCTCGCGGCGCAGGGTGCTGAGAATGGTCTTGATAAAGGGCAGACTTTCTTCCGGTTCCAGGAGGCGAATGCGCTCAATTTGGGCTTGCGAACGAATCGGCGGGTCGATGATTGGCCCCTGATGCTCCACCAGCTCAAAGGGGATGCCCATGCCCTCAAGGGGGGTGAGGATATCGCTGAACAGGATCACCCCATCAGGGGCAAAGGCCCGAAACGGTTGCAACGAGATCTCGACGGCCAGCTCCGGGATCTCGCAACGCTGCTTAAAGGTGTACTTGCTTTGCAGCTCGCGGTAGGCCGCCATGTAGCGACCCGCCTGGCGCATCATCCAAACTGGAGGGCGATCCAGCACTTCCCCTCGGGCCGCCCGCAGCAAACGGTCACCCAAGTGCTCCGCACCGCTGGCGGTGGAGGAGGTGGCGCTGAGCTGAACAGGCGAGTGGGACATAGGAGGGCAATCCGGCTAAAGATCCTTATGAATCCTGACATTGTGGCGACAGCAACCGCAAGTTGGCGGCTCAGGATCCCTGCAGTTTCTTCATCGGCTGCAACTTGCTGTTACTTCTTACCCTTTTGGCCTCTGGGCTGGGATCCCCAATTAAAGTGGACATGAGATAATGACACCTGACAAGTCTGTTGAAGAACGGCTCGACAAGGATCCCCCCATTGCCGAGTTGAGAGGAAACCCCGCTTGGTTGCCCAAACCTTTAACCTGAAAGCCTACCTAAGCCAGCGTCAGCAACAGGTGGAAGAAGCTCTCTCTGCAGCTTTGGTTCCCGCCTATCCGGAGCGCATTTACGAGGCGATGCGCTACAGCCTATTGGCAGGGGGGAAGCGCCTCAGGCCCATCCTCTGTCTGGCTGCTTGCGAGTTGGCCGGCGGCACTGTGGAGCAGGCTCTGCCTACCGCCTGTGCCCTGGAAATGATCCACACCATGTCGCTCATCCATGACGACTTGCCGGCCATGGACAATGACGACTTTCGCCGCGGCAAACCCACCAACCACAAGGTGTTCGGCGAAGACATTGCCATCTTGGCGGGAGATGCTCTGCTGGCTTTTGCCTTTGAGCACATTGCTAGCCAAACTCAGGGGGTACCGCCGCAGTTGGTGTTGCAGGTGATCGCCCGCATTGGCCATGCTGTGGCGGCAACCGGTTTGGTGGGGGGACAGGTGGTGGATCTGGAGTCGGAGGGCAAGGCCATTTCCCTGGAAACTTTGGAGTACATTCACAGCCACAAGACCGGCGCTCTATTGGAAGTCTCGGTGGTTTCGGGAGGGATCCTGGCGGGGGGAGATGAGGAGCTGCTGGACCGCCTGAGCCGCTACGCCCGCGATATTGGCTTGGCCTTTCAGATTGTGGACGACATTTTGGACATCACCGCCACCAGCGAGCAACTGGGCAAAACGGCAGGAAAGGATCAAGCTGCCGCCAAAGCCACCTATCCCAGCTTGTTGGGCCTAGAGGCCTCCCGGCAAAAAGCCGAGGAGCTGATTCAATCGGCCAAGGAAACGTTGCGCCCCTACGGATCGCGGGCAGAGCCGCTGTTGGCCCTGGCGGACTTCATCACTCGCCGTCAGCATTAGGGCAGGACAAGAGGACAAGTTAGATGGGATCCCTGGAGACCCTGCTCGCATGTCTGTGCTGGAGAGCCGTATGCTGCAACAGTTGATGGCCAATCATGTCCTCTGGGTTGCTTTGCTGGCCAGTGTGTTGGCCCAAGCCATCAAGCTGATCCTTTCCTATGTGCGGTCAGGCAAGGTTAACCTGCGAGTCTTGGTGGAAACCGGGGGGATGCCCAGCTCCCACGCAGCGTTGGTGACGGCTTTGTCCGTTGGGGTGGGGCTGCAGGAAGGCTGGGACAGCCTGCTGTTTGCCGCGACGGTGGTTTTCGCATTGGTGGTGATGTACGATGCCGCGGGGATCCGCCAAGCCGCTGGAAAACAGGCGCAGGTGCTGAATCGCCTCCTGGAAGAATGGTTTGAAGAAAAGGGCGCCGACCGTTTTCCAGAACCCTACCTGAAAGAATTGCTGGGCCACACTCCCGTGCAGGTCATGGCCGGCGCGGCTTTGGGAGCAGCCTGTATCACACTGTCATTTGCCCTGGGAGTAAACTAAGAGCCATTGGGGCACGTTAGAGCAGAAGTACCGCGAGTGGTCATGGCCTCCAGTTCTCAACCTCGTCCGATCCAACGTTGCCCTTCCTGTGGCAAGCCGATCCCAGCCTACCGGTTCAAGTCTCCCTACTGTGACCACTGCGGTTGGCGGGCGGCTCCGGCAGCGCAAGCCCCTCAAAAAGGTGGATCCCTGGGCCAGAAAATCGCAGCTCAGGTAAACGGGATCGGATCCCAAGGTCAACGCTTCAAGGTGCCCCCTCTGCTACAGCCGCTGCTGAACTTCAACTTTTACCTCTATCTGCTCTGGGGGATCAGCCCTCTGTTTCCGCTGGTGGTGGATCGACCCCTGCTGGCCGAATCCAACTATCTGCTCCTAATCCCGCTTTTGTTGAGCTGGGGGCTGCTTTATTTGGCGGTGCGAGATCTGCCGCTGCCGGACAATTTGCGGCTGCCGCGCCTGTTGTTGGATGTATCGTTCATCCTGCTGCCCTTCTTCCAGAAAATTAATGTGTCCAAAGCCCCCAACCGACCCTATTGGAATGCTCTGCTGATTTGGGTGATCGGGATCCTGCTGCTTGCCGCTTTGCGGCTTTGGAGCTTTAGCCTGCTCCTGACGGCGGTGACCTTGCTGTTGACCAGCTTTTGCACGCTGCTGTTCTAACCGAGATCCTTGCAAAGAACCTCAATATTTAATATTTAACATTTCATGAGCATTCCTGCTGCCCGTCAACGCTTTGCCCTTGAAATCCAATCGGAGCCCATCGATCTGGGTCGGGCGGCCCTCTGGATTGCCCAAGAAGCCTATCCCGATCTGGAGGTGGAAGAGTATGTGGCCGCTCTGGATGAGATGGCCGCAGAGGTGCAAGAGCGCCTTCCCCCGGAGCGTTATCCCCTGCGGGTCATCAAGATCTTGAATCACTATCTCTTTGAGGATCTGGGCTTTCGTGGCAATCGCGAAGATTATTACGACCCACGCAACAGCTTTTTGAACGAAGTGATCGATCGGCGCACCGGGATCCCGATTACGCTGTCGCTGATCTATCTAGAGCTGGCGCGGCGGATCGATTTTCCCATGGCAGGAGTGGGCATGCCCGGCCACTTTTTAATCCGGCCCCTGTTTGCAGGCGCCGAGATTTTTGTGGATCCCTTTCAGCAGGGGGAGATTTTATTTCCAGAAGATTGTCAAGAGCTTTTGTCGCAAATCTACGGGCCTGGGATCCCTTTCCAAGAACACCACCTACGCCCCACCCCTCCCCGCCTGATCTTGGTACGCTTGCTCAACAACCTCAAGCAAATTTATCTGAGCCGCGCCGAACTGGAACCCGCTTTGGCAGCAGCGGAACGGATCTTGTTGTTGATCCCTGAATCCTTGCCCCACCTAAGGGATCGCGGGCTGTTGTATTATCAGTTGGGCCGTTGGCAGCAAGCCTGCCAGGATCTCAAGCGCTACTTAAAACAGGCGCCTTTCCACCCCGAGATCAATCGCTCTGATGAGCATTTAATCCGGGAAATTGTCGAGAGATTGGAATCTCATCCCGACTCATGCTAGGAGCATGCACAATTGCTCTCAGTTGTGCGTTGTGTAAGTGTGTAAGTTTTGAGCAAGATCTGCCGTCGTTTGCAAGCAAGGCTAGGTTTCTAGCAGGGATCGGAAGCAGCCCTTACCTCTTGGCGCAAAATGGCTTCCACCAGCTTATCTAAAGCCTCTAGATCAGATAGATCATAGTTTTTTTCCCAGAGGATTTGGTTAATGCTGGACTCCTGCTGCAGAGTTAAAACCAAAGATTGTAAAACCTCATCGATGATCTGGCGAATGCTCATCTTAACCTCGCAATCGTGAGAAGAATTGATGGCTTTGGCTCATAAGCCTAGAATGCTGGAAACGCTCTGCGATAGCCATCGTGAGGATCACGTATTTTGACATCAGAATCTGGGGCGACTCATCCAAACCCTTTCGGGGAAATCGCCAATAGTACTTTTACGGACTTGAGCTATGGATGGCGCTGAAGTCTGCGAACTTCTCAGGATCTTCTGAGACAGACCTGCTCCCCATTGAGGGCAGCTTGGGCCTCATCATCTGTTGCGAAGGCGGTGCGAATGATGCGCTCACCGGGATGGCGATCCCCTGCCGAAAGGCCGAGATCCCGCACCACAAATGAGCGCTGGATCCAGCGGTCGAAGCCATCGTAGCGGGGAGAGAAGGCAGTCCGTCCGTGAACGGTGCGGCGATTGTCAATACAGAGCAGATCCCCTGTTTCCAGCTTGATGCCTCGGTAGACAGCGTGGATTCCCTTCCTCAGGGCTTCTAGAGCCAGACTGGCTTCGGGGGTGAGCCCCACCATCAGGTCTTCGTCGTAGTTCCAGAAGGGATCCTCTCGACGGCCATACAGCACCGGCAAAATGGGTCCATTGATCAGGGCTTGCCGGTTGCCGAAGGAGTAGTCGATGCCAGTGCGATACAGGGGTTCAAACAGCAGCTCCCGCTCTCGCTCTCCTAGCAGAGGCAGGACATGACGGATGCTGGCGTAGGTGGTTTCCGCCACACGATCATGGTCGGGGCGCAGGCAAAACAGCAGCAAAAACTCCGGTGAGTAGGGATGAAAAACCGTCTCGCGGTGAAACTGCAGCCGGGTGCGGGATCCCTCAGAAGATTGCACTTCTTCGCTGCCGGGAGTAGGCACCAAGTTTTGAAACAAATCCCCGTTTTTTTCTTGGATGTAGGAGACCAAATGCCCCAAGCGGCTGCCGATCATTGCCAAGCAGCGTTCGCTGACAAAAGTGGTTTTCTCCTCAGAGCGCTGCGCCAGAGCCGGTGTGCGGGTATGGTCTAGTCCGGGATCCACGGGCAAGCCCCGCAGCAGCAGGATCCCTTCCGAATTGGAATACAACTGAAACTCCAGCAAGGCCCGCCGCAGATAACGGGGCAGCTCATCTGCCCGCATCTCGCAGTCCAGGAGAAATTCTTCTGTTTCCCGATAGGGATCGGGCCCAGGTGCCAAAAACAGGTTTATCGTCTTTTCATCAAAGTCCCGACAATCGATCAGCAGGCATCCTTTTGCAAGCTGTGAAGTCTTCATCACGATCCCTCACCACCCACTGCCCTAGTCATAGCAGCCGCAGCAACTTTTGGGCAGGGATCCTACACCCAAAACCCAATCTCGACGAGTGCAGCGCACCACCCCTCTGTAGGCTGTGTGAGAACCTCAGTCGGGGGTAGGGCAGAGTTTTGCTTGCTGCATCAGAAGTCCGGCTGGGGATCCCCATGTCTGGGCAGGATGTCCATTAGGATGAGTTCCAGGGGCTGGCCAGCGCGGGGAACCGGCGTAAAGTGGGCAAAGTGGGATCTGCCGAGCGCTGGGTTATGGGAAAAGCTCCAACAAAATCGCAGGCGAGGTTGCAACACCATGGCACCGACTTGGCAAACGGATGGGCACACTTGGTTTCTTCTGCCCGCTCAACCCCGCGCCGTCGTTCACTTTCTGGGTGGAGCTTTTGTGGGAGCTGCCCCGCAAGTGTTCTACAGCCGCCTGCTGGAAGAACTGGCCCGTATGGGCATGGCCGTTGTTGCTACTCCCTACACCACCGATATCGATCACGCCCAACTGGCGCTCAACGCAGCCCAATCTTTGCACAGAAGCCTGCAAAGCAAGGGTTTGCTGGAGTTGCCCCTGTTTGGTTTGGGTCATAGCCTGGGCTGTAAGTTGCAGATCCTCTCTTGTCTAGCCGTTCCTTCTCTGGGATCCCAGCGGCGAGGCAATATTTTCCTGGCCTACAGCAATGCCGGGCTAGATCGGGCTTTGCCATTGCTGCGGCTGTTGGCTCAAGCTTGGCCTCAACAACAGCTTGCCGATCTGTGGCGGATGTGGATGGGATCCTCCTCGCCACCTGTGAATCTGTGGTTAGAGTTCGAGCCTTCCCCAGCAGAAACCAACCGCTTAATTGAGGAGCAGTATCCGGTTAGACACAACCTGCTCGTAGAATTTCGACAGGATGATATTGACGACATTCCTCTGCTCTACCAACAGCTTTGCCGCAAGTATCAAGGCTATACCGAGTGGCAGCATCTCGAGGGGGATCACCTCACTCCACTGGGTTTTAGCTACCCTTTCCAAGTCGGGCAAGAGTTCAGCCCCATCGATGCTTTTGGACAGTTGATCTACCAGAACCTACTGGCCCCCAACCACCAAATGATCCGAAGCATCCGAGCCTGGCTGGCAACCCAATTGGCCCATTGACATTCTTCCCACGGCTCAAGTCAACGGATTTTTTCACAGCTTGCAGGATTTCTCCCGCTCACTGTTGGCAAGCGGGCGGCAGGTCTTGCTACTCCATCCTTGCGGATGCAGGAGGATGCCATAACCCCAGATACTTTGGCCTTCCATTTCAAACTAGATTGAAACACTCCCTAAGCGTTCTCCGCTGCCGCCCTACCCCCAGCAAGAGAGGGGAGCTAGATGGAAATGTTTCATTCCGGCTTAAAACGACTATAAAAGCTGCGTCACAACCTCGCTAGCGGAGCTACTGCATTGGTGTAGCTTATGACCGCCCATTTACTGATCAAGCCAGCTCAAATCGGAGAGCAGATCTTGAGAGTAGGAAGAGGGGGACTGCGCTTGCAGATGAAACAACATCTGAAGGGTATCGCTCATCAGAAAGTAACAGGTCAAGACGCCGCCGGCAGC
The DNA here is from genome assembly GCF_047462035.1 of Synechococcus sp. R5-15. Taxonomy (NCBI): domain Bacteria; kingdom Bacillati; phylum Cyanobacteriota; class Cyanophyceae; order Synechococcales; family Synechococcaceae; genus Synechococcus; species Synechococcus sp. R5-15. The sequence continues at coordinate 7,500 of NZ_JANSIK010000020.1, forward strand.
CACAGCCACCAGTGTCCCTGCCAACATGCGCGAGAACTCCTGACTCTGAAAAGCCTGCTCCATCAAGCGCAGCGCCCAGAATCCCAGGAGGACAACAATGGCAAGGATGATCAACATATCGTAATTTATTGTAACAAGCCTGCTGCTCAACGGCCATTGACAGAATTGAATAAGAACATAAGGACTCCCCTTGTCCCTCATGCTCCATGACTCTGAGTCAGTGTACAGAAGGGCTTGGCGTGCCTGGATTTGCAGCCCTTTTCGGTTGCCCTTGCTGCAGGCCATGAGCGCGGAAGGGATCCCACCAGCGAAGATTGCAGGTTGGGCCGGCGTTCAAGCGGGCTACAGCCGACGCCCGTTATCGGAAATGCGGGTGGATCAGGAGCTGATGTGGCTGATTCAGGTAGGGCTGTTGCGACGGGAAGTGGATGGGCAGGGGATCACCGACCGGTACCGTCTGGCACCTCTGGGTCGGCAGTTGTTGCAAGATCTGGAGAGGGATGAAACTTTTGCCGGGATCTCGGCAAGCTGGGCAGACCGCCTGCGCAATAGGCTGACCCGCTGGCGGCTGCTCCCCTGAGGATCCCCTACACTGGATCCAACGTTCAACGCCGCTCTCGAGGGGGGATATGGTACGGCCAAGGTTGATGCGTGTGCCCGGATCCCTGGCACTCCAACGTCCACTCCAAACCTCTTTGCAGCGGCGCAGCCAAGCGATTAACCGGCGCAGCAAGTCTATCTACCGCAAAACCCGCTCCCTCTACCGACGCAACTTGCCCCTTTATCTGCGCAATTTGCTGTTGCAATACCGCACCAGCCTTATCTACAACCTCAAAGCCAGGCCTGTCAGCAGAACCCGTCGAGGATAGCAAGCCCCCCTCTGGATCCCAGCACAACAGTCTTCACCCCGTCGGAGTTGGTGATGGAGATTGTCCACCCCCAAGCCTGTGTAACCCCGTAGGAGGGGTACTTCTTGCAGGAGACTATTGGATTGTGAAGCGGCCAACTCCCACCTTCTCGCCGTTGACATGAATCTCGACGCGGTAGCGGCCGGTGTAGGGCTGGCTGAAGCTCAAATAGCCTTGCACCGTGTCGCCGGGATCCCAGGGAACATCTAGCCTGCGGATCAGTTGCTCGCCCCCGGCTTCTCCGCCCTCGTAGTACCAGAGTATCTCCACCTTGGCGTTGACAGGAAGGTTGCCCACTGGCAAGATGGCCCAGATCAACGTGTCGGTGGTCTTGAACTCGGTTGTGGCCTCGCCAGGGCTGCCGTCCCCCCGACCTCGGTACAGGCCGATTGTCCTTAGCCCCGCCTCTTTGGGGGTTCCTTGGCTGTAGGCACGGGCATCCGCCTGCGCAGCCTGACCCAGGCGATCCAGCTCAGCCAGCAAATCTTCCTGCTGCTTCAGGGCATCGGTTGCTTCCTGCAGCCACTGGGCGATCTGCCGCTCTGCGGTTGGGGCTTCCGAAACCGGGGAAGAAGGCTGTGCAATCGCCCCGCTGAGGTTGCGAATGGGAAAACCCTGAGCTGTCCCCACCTCGCTGCCCAGTAAGTTCAGCCAGCGGCTTCGCACTTCGGACGTCATCTCTGGCTTTGCGGCGTAGGCAATGCGCACACTGCCGCGCGGGCCTCGGGTGATCCGGCCAATCTCATGTTCCTCAACTCCACTCACCGTCCCACGGCAACCAGCACTGCGGAACTCGTAGAGCACATCTTCTTCGCTCTCCCGATGAAACTCCCAAGTCGTTTGGGGGCAGCTAGCCAGGAGGTTGTCCCGCATGTGGTTGGCGAGAAAGCGCGGCGATCCCTGGACATGAACGTCCATGACGGAGAGCATCTCTCTCCAAGAGGCCAAGCTCTCTCCAGGCCGTGTGAGAAGGGTTAGAGTAACCCCTTCTAGGACTTGATGATCGGCGAAAATCCACTCCCCTGGATCCCCCTCGATGACGACGTTTCCCGATGGGCTGAGGAAAGCGGATGCAAACAGTAGGCTGGCAAAAAGATTCAACACAATGCCCTTCCTTATCCTGGGATTTGTACTTGAAAATGAGATAGGACGACTTTCAAGCTGCTCACTGGGCAAGCAAAGAAGGGCTGGACAAAGAGGCTAGAGTCTTCGTCGTTGCCGTTTGCAAGGCTCACCTCAGGAAAATCTCGATAGATCCCTACAGCTTGATTTTGCTGACCTTACCAAAACGTCAATTGACCCCCCCAAAACATTGACCAGCCTAGCACAATTGAGCTCAATTCTGAACCCCACTTTGCAGAAATGCCGTGTTTTTCTGATGAGTATATCCATTTACATTGAACAGATATCAGCCTGTTCGTTCAGAAACCTCATGGCAATTGAAAGCTGGTTACTGTAGTAAGTCACTGCGGCCAACTGAAGAGGAGATCTTTCCGGTAATTAGCCAGTTATCCCCCAAGGTCTCCAGCCGCGGCTCCACCAGTTGCCAGCTTTGGTTGACATCAGGGATCCCCTCGCCTGCTACCGGGGTTGGCGCAGCGGCTCCGCCTAGGATCTTGGGAGCGATGAAGGCGGCTACTTTCTGGATCGCCCCATCTTTGAGGGCTGCCCAGGCCAGCGTGCCCCCGCATTCCCAGAGGGCACTCAGACACCCCCGCTGAAAGAGCACCTGTGCCGCCCGCGAGGGGGTTACTTGGGGCAGATGCAGCAGCTCCACCCCCTGCTCGGCCAGGGATCCCCACAAAGGATGGGTTGCCACAGCTTCTGTGATCACCAATGTCGGCGCTTCTTCCACCTGCCACAGATGGGCGACGGGAGGTAGGTTCAGGGAACGGCTGAGGACCACCCGCAACGGCTGGGATCCCTGCAACTCCGCCAGGCGACAGGTGAGGCGCGGGTTATCCTGCCAAACGGTTCGGGATCCAACGATGACGGCATCATGCCAGGCCCGCTGTTGGTGTACCCACTGCCGCGCCGGAGAGTTGCTGATCCAGCGGCTGTGGCCGGTGGCGGCGGCGCTCTTGCCATCCAGGGTCATGGCGTATTTCAGCAGGCCGAAACACTGTTGCCGCACAATGGCGAAGGCAAACCCCTCGTTCAGCTCCTGGCACTCCCGCTCCAGCACTCCCACCGTCACGTCGATCCCCGCCTCCTGCAGGCGGCGGATCCCTTTGCCAGCCACCAAGGGATTGGGATCCTGCATCCCCACCACCACCCGCCGGATCCCGGCAGCTAGGATGGCCTCGGTACAGGGAGGGGTACGGCCATAGTGGTTGCAGGGCTCCAGGTTGACGTAGAGCGTTGCCCCTCTGGCCAGGGATCCCGCCTGTTGCAGAGCCAACACCTCCGCATGGGGCTGCCCTGCCCCCGGATGAATGCCTTCCCCCACCACCCGATCCCCCTGCACGATCACGCAACTCACCCGCGGATTGGGAGAGGGACGCTGAGGTGTGGAACGGGCCAGGGATAGACACCGTTCCATCCACTGCTGATCCGAAATCATAAAATGGGCATCCGCTCCAGAGCGGCTCAAGCCGGTGACAAGGCTGCCAACTTGCGGTTGAAAGCTGCAATTGCCTTGGATTCTAGCTCTGCCACCTGCAATGCGTAGTCGCGGGCGCGGGCCTTTTGTTCGTTGCTGACAATCTCTCCCGAACGCAGGCGATCCAACAAATCGAAGGGATCCAACACCTCATCCATCGGGAAGCGGCCCAGATGAATCATGATCGGCAGGCATATTCTTCGCCAAGAATCAGAGCGGAAGTGAGCGTGGGTGATTCCCTCTCTCCCAGCTTGAGGGTGGGACGAGCCTTGCGGCCAACCACCACCTGGCGATGGGTCTCGATCACTGCTCTGGCCCGATCCAGATCTTGATTTTTCCAATCCACAGCCAGCCTGAGGCGGTGGGCGATGAAATCCGCAGTGGCGATGTAGAGCAGAGAAGGATCAAAGCATAAACCCGCGTCTGGGCAGTTGACGCCACCGTTGCACAAAACGCCGGGAAGGTGATCCCCGCCTCCACCACCGTGGTCACCCCTGAGCGGATCCCTGCCTCATCCGCAGGCAAACAAAAATCCCCCACTGATGTAAAAACATGGGTGTGAATATCGATCCAGCCAGGGGTGAGGAGCTGCCCTCGCAAATCCACAACTTCTGCCCCACAGACAGGCAGGTGGCGTCCAATTGCAGCGATCTTGCCCTCCTCCACCCGCAGTTGCCCGATCTCGTCCAATCCCTGGTCGGGATCCAGCAGATGTGCGTTGATAAACAGGGTGGCAGCCACCAGAACTCCTGTCAACAAGGCGTTAGACCGGTATTGCGGCAAGGTAAAACACTTTTTTCTTGCAATTTGTAGGCTCAACTACAAAATCCGACGCGGAGAAGACCGCAATCTGAGCGTGATACCTGCTACATCTGCCGTTTCGACAAACAGGCTCTAATATTGGGATGGTTATTCTAGGAGCTGCCTTCATGACCTCTTCCCCCCACCTGACCGCTGCAGAGTGGGCAGCGGGTTCTGCCAACGGGCTGAAGGAGGCCTCCCTGCTTGGGGAACGGGATCCCTTGGCCCATTCCCTCCAAGTCCACGAAACCTTCAACCGCAGGAACAACCTGTTAAACCGTCGCCTGCAACTGGTGGAAGAACTCTGGGAATCGGTGATCCTGCAGGAGTGCGGTCAGTCTCTGGTGGATCTGTTGCAGCGACTGCGTTCCATGTGTTCCCCAGAAGGACAAGCCCTGGAGTACCCGATCCCAGAGGTACTACAAATTATCGAGTACCTCAGCCTCGACGCCACCATCCAAACGGCACGGGCCTTTGCCCTCTTCTTCCAGTTGATCAACATTGTTGAACAGCACTACGAACGGGCAGAAGACTCGGACATGCGCATGGTGGATAGCCAACAACGTACCGTGCGAGAAAACGAAAAATTTGAACGGCTGTTCCCTTACCTGCGGGCCCAAGGGGTGCCGCCGGGCCTACTGCGCAGATTGCTGGAGCAGTTGCACATTCGCATGGTCTTTACCGCCCACCCCACCGAGATCGTCCGCCACACCATCCGCGAGAAGCAACGAGCTTTCTCTCGCCTGCTCAGCCAACTGGATTGGGCAGAACAAACCCAGCCTTTGCAGGCCCAGATGATAAAAGAACAGATGGCGGAAGAAGTCTTGCTTTGGTGGCGTACCGACGAGTTGCATCAGTCCAAGCCGACTGTTTTGAACGAAGTCGATTACACCTTGCACTATTTTGAAGAGGTGTTGTTTCAGGCCATCCCCCTGCTGCACGAGTACCTCAGCCGCAGCTTGAAAAAGGCTTTTCCCAGCGTCGAGCCGCCGCCGGCAGGATTTTGCAACTTCGGCTCATGGGTAGGCGGGGATCGGGATGGCAACCCTTCCGTCACCGCCGATGTTACCTGGCAAACGGCTCGCTATCAGCGCAACCTCATCCTGGGCAAGTACATCGAATCGGTGAAGGCTCTCACCAAAACCCTGAGCATTTCCCTGCACTGGGGGGATGTGGACAGCCAACTGCTGGATGCCCTTGAGCAGGATCACCGCCTCATGCCCGAGGTTTACGAATCGTTTTCGCTGCAATATCGCCAGGAGCCTTACCGCCTCAAGCTCAGCTACATTCAGCGGCGGCTGGAGTTAACGCGGGAGCGCAACCGCAACTTGGCCGACTCCGCTTGTTTGCCCACCCCTCCCCCTGTGGACAACGCCTATGCCAACGCGGAAGAATTCCTGGCCGACTTGCAGCTTATCCAGAAAAGCTTGAAAAACAGCGGCCTTTCCTGCCGTCAGTTGGATCATCTCATTCAACAGGTACAGGTGTTTGGCTTTCACCTGGCCCATCTGGATATCCGCCAAGACAGCAGCTACCACGAAGCCGCTCTCACGGAGATTTTCGAGTACTTGCGCATTTTGCCGCGTCCCTACAACGAGATGACGGAAGAGGAAAAAACCGCCTTTCTCCTGCAGGAGCTGCAAACCCGTCGGCCTCTGATACCGCTGGAGATCGCCTTTTCCGAGAAAACGGCAGAGCTGATCGCCACCTTTCGCACCCTGCGCCGCATGCAGCAGGAATTCGGCTTGGCCATTTGCCAAACCTATGTGATCAGCATGAGCCGCCAGTTGAGCGACCTGTTGGAGGTGCTGCTGATGGCCAAGGAGGTGGGGCTCTACGATCCCATTAGCGGTCGCGGATCCCTGGCGGTGGTGCCGCTGTTTGAGACCGTCGAAGACCTGAAGCGGGCCCCGGAAGTTTTGCGGCAGTTGCTGGAGATCCCTTTCTATCGCCAGTACTTGGCTCAGCAGGGAAATCTGCAGGAGGTGATGCTGGGCTACTCCGACAGCAACAAAGATTCCGGCTTTTTGAGCAGCAACTGGGAGATTTACAAGGCTCAACAACGCCTGCAGACGGTGGCCGAATCCTATGGCGTGAAGCTGCAAATCTTCCATGGCCGGGGTGGTTCGGTGGGCCGTGGGGGGGGCCCGGCTTACGAGGCCATCTTGGCTCAGCCAGGGCGCAGTGTGGGGGGCCGCATCAAAATTACCGAACAGGGAGAGGTGTTGGCCTCTAAGTATTCCCTCCAAGATCTGGCCATTTTTAACCTGGAAACCGTCACCAGCGCCGTGATCCAGGCCAGCCTACTGCGCACCTACCCCAACGATCTGCACGAGTGGTCGCGCCTGATGGAATCCTTGGCGGAGCGCTCCCGGCAGGTGTACCGTAACCTGGTCTACGAGCAGGAGGGCTTTGTGGAGTTTTTCCACGAGGTCACCCCCATTGAAGAGATCAGCCAACTGCAGATCAGCTCCCGTCCCGCCCGCCGCAGCGGTAGCCAAAAAGACATCGGATCCCTGCGGGCCATTCCCTGGGTATTCAGTTGGACGCAAAGCCGCTTTCTCTTGCCGGCCTGGTATGGGGTTGGCACCGCCCTACAGGAATACGTGGCCAGGGGCGAGCACAACCTCAACCACCTGCAGCACCTCTATCGCGAATGGCCTTTCTTCCGCATGGTGATCTCCAAAGTGGAGATGACTCTGGCCAAAGTGGATCTGCAAATAGCGCGTCACTACGTGCGGGAGATGAGCTCTCCAGAGCGTCTAGAGCGGGCGATGGAGCTGTTTGAGTGTATTGCCCAAGAAATGCACCGTACTCGCACAATAGTGTTGCAGATTACGGGTCACAGCGAACTGTTGGAGAACGACCCTTATTTGAAGCGCTCGGTGCAGTTGCGCAACCGCTCTATTGTGCCCCTCGGCTTTATCCAAGTCTCCCTCCTCAAGCGCCTGCGGGAGCGTCAGGGATCCCGCACCGGACGAACACGCTACGACCGAGCTGAACTTCTGCGTGGAGCTTTACTTACCATTAACGGCATTGCCGCCGGGATGCGCAACACAGGCTGAGGGATCCGACTAATTGACCCTGGCGCTGCTTCTATCAAGTTCAGATCGGCATTGAGAGCCTATCAGAACAGATCGTCATCATACTCTTCTGGCTCCACCTCTACTGGCTCTACTTCGACAACGCGGCGGGAAGGACGGCGGGGGGGTTCATCTGCGTAGCTTTCCCCTTGGTCTTGGGGCAACCGTGGGGGACGGCGACGGGTAGCTGTACCTGTGCTGCGCTCTTCCTGCACATCCACATCCTCTGGATACTCTTCGGTGGCAGGACGACGGGGGCGGCGGGCCTCTGGCGGCGGTGCTGGTTCATCGTAGTCCGTATCCTGACGCGGGCGGACCCCTGGCTCCTCGTAATACTCATCCCCTTCGGGTCGGCGGCGGGGACGCACACGGGTATCGCTGGTCAGTTGGGGCCGCGGGCGACGGCTCGGCTCTGCGCTGCCTTCGGGAATGGAGCGGGTGGAGGAGGTGTCGCGAATACGGGATCCCTCAGCCCGGGTGGAAACCGTGCGCCCTTGGGCATAGCCGCCCGGTGGATAGGTGCGGACAAAGCCTTGCCGCCGAGTAGTCGGACGAGCCCCGCCCACCTGCCGTGCCTTTTCACTCAAGAGGATGCGCAACCGGAAAGTTTCGAGGGCAAACCAGCCGGCCATCACCGCCAACAGCACCTGGGCAAAGAACAGCAACGGAATGAGCCGCTGACCTTCCAAGAGCAAACAGACGGAATAGATCAGGCCCATCGTGGCAAAAATCACGTCGTACTCAGCGGAGGCCTCGCGCTTGATGAACCGAACCGCGAAGATGGCTCCACTGGCAATCGCCACCAGCGCTGCCATCAAAAAGTAGGGGCTTTGGGTGAGAAACATGCCAGGGATCCCTAAACGATGAAGACGGGAGAGCGTTGAGCCTTATCCATTCCACAGCCGATCCTAGCATTGATCCTCCTGGTGGCACGGACAACAAAACCCAGGTTTGGGTGTAGGGACGGGATCCCTCTTCAATAAAAGGGATCGGTGCTAAAATCGGCAGCATCTTCCTGCATGTTCCATGCTGTATCTGGCACGGGTACACAAAAAAAGTCTCTTCGGCCAGGGGGAGCTGCAGCTCTTGGCCCGGCAGGCCGAGGACGGGGTTTGGATGCCGCTGCGCAAGCCAGAAGGGGTCACCTGCAAAGAGGTTGGCCCTTACAACATTGGGGTGTTGCTGCTGGTTGAGCTTTCGGAAGAGCGGCAGGTACGGCGGGTGGAAGAGGCAGCCATGAAGCTGGTGGAGATGTTGCACAACCTATCCCGAACCCACAGTCTGGTGGATCTGTCGGAGATTGAAAGCTGGCGGCAATCCTTGACTCGGCAAAGCCAAGAGCTGAGCCGTCGCGAAGCAGAGGTGGCCGCTCGCCAAGAGCAACTGCAACAGTGGGAAAACCGTCTGCGAGAAAAGCTGTCTCCTTGAGCTCTCAGATCTACTCTTATCTTAAGTAGAGTCATTTTAAGCTAATTGAGAAGCCCCCCAAGTGCTCTGTGCCGCTGCCATCACCCCATCTCCCAAAAAGAAAGGGGAGCTGGATGGAAATGTTTCATACCTGTTTAAAATGACTGTAAGTCCAAGTAAGTCTATGAGTGAATCTGGATGTTCTGCGCCTTCCCAAATCAGTAGTGATACGACCCGGATCAACTTGAGTTAAGCCATTCTTTTCCCCCAGAATAAGCGGGGCAAATCCGGGATCCATCATGCCCCATGTTGCCCATGGCAACAGACTGTCCCACCTCCAGTGTAGAAATCCCCCGACTTTAGTCGGTGAGAGTGTCAACCCTGTGCTGGTGCTGTATGGATCGATCAAACAGTGCTGAGATCTGGCCTTAACTCGCGGGCACCTCGCAGATAAACATGCTGCATGTCCGCTTGAGCAAGTGGAGTATTCAACTGGATCAAAACACGAATACAACGGGGTAAGTCGCTGCTCACCTCCATCTGTTGCACATCCAACAGAGGCACCGACTCCCAGCCAGGGCGACGACGGGCAAATTGGGCGGGAAAAGCTGCATTTAAATCAGGAGTAACAGAAAAAATAACGCTGACCAACTCAGCCGGATCGAAGGCGTTGCGGTGCTCTAGCGTATCCAACAGCTCAGTCACCGCCGCGCCAATGGCCTCGGCACTGTTTGTAGGTACGGTGATGGCTCCCCGAATTGCTCTGACTCGCCACCCCAATGGCCACACCCTCGTGCGCTTGAGCTCGCCTCGCTTCCAGAAAATTATACAGACTCATCTCTACTGGGATCCCATCCCTCTGGGGAAAACCAGCCCCCATCGCCTAGCTGGGCTGCAGGAGCTTTTCCAGGATCTGCTCGTGGCTGAGGCCGGAGTCCACCCAGGCTTCTCCTTCTTTGAGGCGGGCGGCAGCGGTCACGACAAACAAATTGCTCTCTGCTCCCAAAGCCTCGCTGGCAGTTTGCACGCAGAGCAAATCCTGGCCGGTTAGCTGGCTAAACCAGGTGGCCAACAGCCCTGCCTCCAAAAAGCCCATCGGCCGCTTGAAATGGGGAGGGGTGACAGCAGCGAAGGGGGAATTGCGAATCGACACCACCAGGACTCCCTGATCTTTGTAAGTCCAGTCGATCTCGATCAATCCCCAGCCATGAGCTTTCCAGGCTTGTCTCAGACTTTGCAGAAAGGTGCCCATCTCCAGCTCGGCCAAAGGCTTCTGGTAGTAGTCGGAGAGTTCTTGGGCAAAACGGCGGAAAAACTCCTTGCCCCACATCCGACCACAGTTGCGCAACACCAAACGAGCAGCCTGGCCGGTCTCGTATTCCAGGCCCGTGTAGATGCCCCGCAGCAATGCCTCTGGAAGGGCCAAGAGACGTTCACCGTGGCGACTTTCCAGTAAGCCCGATTCCAAATCGCTTCGCAGATAGGCGCTGGGTGCATAGTAGTTGGCCAAAACAGGCGTATAGGGATCGAAGTTGACTGAGCCATTGGAGATAGAGCTAGTGCCGGTCATAAGGGATCCCCTGGTTATCCAATCCAAGTCGTTATTGAGCTCTAAGCATCCAAATAGGAGCAGGGTGCAGTTGACAGTTCGTTGGTTGTTGAGCTGGGAGAACGGTTGTTTACGCTCCAAATCTTATGGCGATCCCTCCAGCAATTGAATACCCCTTGGGCAGATTTACTACAACGCTAACATTAACTCCAACGACACTGAAGTCTCCGGCTAGTTGAGATAGAGCGCTCTAGCACCGAAAAATGCAAAAAGCAAAAAAGTATCTATCTCTAAAACAGCAAGGCCACCTGTACCTGGGTGATCAAAGGGCGGATAAACTCCAACTCTCCAGGAGCCAAATGGTCTCTCAGCTCCTGCTGGAAAATCCGATAGGCAACCTCATAAACCCTCTGCAGCCCGTACAGGCGCACCTCTTCTTCCATCCACTCGATCAGCCGCTCTTTCAGGAGGTTTTCGTCCTGCAGCAACATGGCCATAGCGCTGTGACGCAGCAGCAACAGCAGGTGTCGCCGGCACAGATCCAACACTTGGGGAGAAAGGTCGGGCATCTCCTTTTGCAGGGCATCTAGGGTTTTGCTCACCACCTGGCTCTCCCGTTCCCGCAAAACTCGGTACACATGTTGTCGTTTTGGCCAGCCGAGAACATAGGCCTTCAGATGCTCCAGCTCCTCTGGCTTGAGGTAGCGGGCTTCCGACTCGATCAGCATCTGCTCCAAGGGGCTTACCATCTCGCTTCTTCCGGATGTCAGTGGGTGCTAGGAGACTCAAAACAAGCTGAACAGATCTGCCAAGGTGATCTGCTCTTCTTCCGGCTCGGGTTCTGGTGCTGCCGACAGGGATCCCAGAGAATGCGCGGCCAAACTCAGGGGATCCCCCGCCCAGGGGATGGAACCAAAATGCTCCCGCACTTGCAGAAAAGGCATTGGCAGAGAGCGCATCTGTAGGGGGCGGTTATCCCAATTTAGACGGGCAAAAAAGCTCTGCACCGAATCTTCTAAAGCAATCTTCCAGGTCATGCCTTAGCTACTCCCTGACCTGAACGCAATTTTTGGGCAATTTCGCTGGCACTGGCCCCTTCGTTTAGCCAGAAGGCAGCCGCATCAATGCGATCTTTGCTGCCGAGCAAAAACTTGCAGTAGCTTTCTCCCATGGAGTAGCACTGGATCTCGATGCAGTTGAGCTGCCGTTCCACCATGGTGCTAAAAAAGCCGGCAAACAATCCGGCGTAAAGATGACAGACAGGTTTGCCCACATCCCCCAGGGTGCGGGCCACGGCGGAGTCAAAGAGGTTGATGAAAATAAACCCTTGCCGCCGACTCTCGGTCTCCACCTCCCAGCGCCCCCATCCTTGGGAGGTCAGAGGCCACCACCAGGTTTCCAAGAGAAACATGAGATTACTCTGCTTGGGTTGGCGCCGATATTCCTCCTCAAACCAGCGGGAAAAATGGAGGGCATCGTTGCGTCCCCACTCTCGGCCAATGGTGTACATCAGAGAAGCCGAGGCATCTCCCACTTCTTCTTCCAGGCCCTGCTGTAAACCCAGGATAAAGTCTTCGCTCACCAAGACATTGCGGGCGCCCGTCCAGTCCACAAGAGATCCCTGGGAGAGGTCAAAGCGAAAAAAGTCTTCGCGGCTGTAGTGGTTATGCCGTTGGGCGGCAGGCTGAAGCGGTATCTCAATGGGGGAGGTCGTCATGGTTGGGTGAGGAGAGAGCACGTTTTTTAACACTCCTTATCATACCCTTCTTAATTGGCATTTTTACCAAAAAACTGGGTCTAAAGCCTCGTCCTCAAGGCCTACGGCCCGCTGACGCAGTTGCAACAGCGTTGCGGAGCAATGGGGGACGGCTTTGGGATAGACTCAGGGCGACGGCAGGGTAGTCAACCGCTCCAAAAACCCAGCAGGAGTGGGTCAACTGGAGAAAACTGCCCTCAGAGGGAGACAGAAAAGCCCTGAGTTGTTGTAAAGATTTATTCAAAATTGGGAAGAGCTGTACAGGGATCCGGAGCAGTACTTAAGACTGAGGCCTGACCTTGATGAAAGCAATGGCAGACCGCCACAGCAGCGACTCCCGCCCCTCGGTATCGGCTAAACAGAGGCAATCGGGATCCTGCCAGCGCAACTGGCCGACGAAGACATCTCCGGTATTGAGTTTGACCTCGAGGGTTTCCCGATCCTTGATGACCTTCTGCAGGCGACGCACGCTCGGGATCCCGGTGTTGAAATCGGTCACGACAGCCCTATCAGCCAGCGAGAAACGGTATGTCATCAAGCCCACTGCCCCCAGTATAGGGGATCCCTGCCGCTTCCCACTGCCCCTCCACCACACTTCCACAACTTGGGCTCAAAACTCGCCCTCATCTTTGCCCATTTTTTCTGCTGGCGAGTACTATGTAGGGGGGATGGCGCTTAGAAAAGCGGTAAACCTTTCGAGTTCGCCGTCTTTTTTAAGCGAATCTACGGGTGTTCTCCCCGAAAAAAGCCAGCACAATAGGGCTAGGGTGATAGAGGGTGCGGCTGTCGCCCTAGGGAAGGTGAATCCTCAGCTGGGATCCCTTCTACATGCCATTTTTCCGCCGAGTTGTCTGTCCTTTTCAACCCTCATCAGTATCAGCAGTATCAGTGCAAGAGAGATCGTTATGGCAGTAGAGAAAGTGAACTCCTCGTCCAGCTTGGCCGAAGTGATCGATCGCATCTTGGATAAAGGTATCGTGGTCGATGCCTGGGTGCGGGTTTCTTTGGTTGGGATCGAGCTGTTGGCCATTGAAGCCCGCGTCGTTGTGGCTTCCGTGGAAACCTACCTGAAATACGCTGAGGCTGTGGGTCTGACGGCTACTGCTGCTGCTCCTGCCGTCTAAATCTGGCCCAATCACTCAATCCCCTTGCCTTCAATACCGTGATGGTTTGACGGGTCATGGGTCTTGGGCGGGGGTCTGGAGCTGGCCGCTGTGAAGGCTCTCGGAAAGCGAGGCAGGGATCCACCGCCGGTCTCTGCCTTGCTTCTGCGGGTTTTGTTCGAGGATTGAGTCTTGCAGCCGCACTGAGCTACAGGTTGGCAGTGCCATCGAGTTGGGAACAGGCAGAGAAGCTGTATCCACCCAAGCATTGAACACGACGTAAGGGATTGAACACCATGAGTTTGCAGGAACAATGGGCCATAGCTCGCAGCCGGCGGGTGACTCAAAACCGAAGTTTGTTAAGCCGATCTCGGCAGCAGCGCCTAGAGCAGCACCAAGCCCTGATGGTTGAGCTGGGGCAGCGCCGCCAGCAACGACAAGAAGCAATACGGCACCAGACGGAGCAAACCCGCAGCCAATTGCAGAAACTGAGGCAGGAGCGGGCTGTGAGGCGATCCCTGGACGAATGCTCCCGTTCGGAAGCGGCGGCTCAGCGGGCCAAGTCGGTGGCAGAGAGTCTGGCTCGCCTGGAGCAGGAACGAGCTGCTCAATTGGAAGTCAGCCGGCAGCAATTGCAGGCTTTCCGGGCTAACTTGACTGCGGCTGTGGAGCATTTGCTGAGCACCTATACGCAGGCTCGGCAGGCGATGGCCGGCGAAACTCAGCAAGCGCGGCAGTCTTTTTGCGCCGATTTGCGGCAGTGGGTACAGGCTCTCCGGCAAATGGCTCGACAGGAGCTGGCTCAGATGGCCCAGGAACAGCAAGCCCAGGCCCAGGCCCTGCGGGGATCCCTGGCCACTTTCCGGGCGGAGTTGCATAAGCAGGTGTGGGGCAATGGGATCCCTGTCCTCGCCCCAGAACCTGAAGTCTCCACTTCCAGTGCAAGCTCTAACAGTGCCGTTGCGACTGCCGGTGAGACTGCTTCCGACTCAACGCCTGTAGCCGAAGACCAAGCCCCGGTGGAGCCGTCCGCCCCGGTCTCTGTTTCCCAACCCCCAGGGGGCTTGACAACGCTCGAACCCCCTGAAGTTCCGCCTACTGTTGAGAAACAGGTGGATCCCATCCTTGACTATGTCAACAAGTATGTGAGTGATCTACAAGCGCAGGATCCCAACTTGACCCTGCTGCAGGTAATTGGGGATCGGGAACGGGTGCGGGATTTGTTGGCCCGCGGCGCGGTGGATCTGGGGGTGGATCCCTCGGAAATCTTGGCTACGCTGCGGCGCATGGTGTCGGGGACGGTCGCAGTTTAGTTGTGCCGAGCGCAGGAAGAACATCCGGGCTATAGTCAAGGCAAAGGAGTCTAGGGCAGCAAAGAGGTTGAGTATCTCCATGGCCACGGTTCTGCAGGCGCGTCCCCGCCAGTTCGTGAACACCCCCTACATTGAGCGGATTACCCGCCGCGCTTTGCGCTATTTGCAATCGGGCTTTGCGGTGCATTTGCGGGGGCCTTCGGGTACGGGCAAAACCACTTTGGCGATGCATCTGGCCAGCCTGCTGGGCCGTCCCATTATGCTGATCTATGGGGATGACCGCTTCGATTCTTCCGACCTCATCGGGGGGCGCACCGGTTTTACCCATCGGCGGGTGGTGGACAACTTCATTCACTCGGTGGTGAAGACGGAGGAGGATGTGCAGCAGCGCTGGGTGGATGCCCGCCTCACCTTGGCTTGCCGAGAGGGGTTTACCCTCATCTACGACGAGTTCAATCGCTCCCGCCCTGAGGCCAACAATGCTCTCCTGAGTGCCTTGGAGGAGAGGCTGCTGGTGTTGCCGCCGGACAGCAACCGCTCGGAATATCTGCGGGTGCATCCCCAGTTCCGGGCCATTTTTACCTCTAACCCGGAGGAATATACCGGGGTTCACAGGGCCCAAGATGCGCTGCTGGATCGGATGATCACCATCGATATGGGGGAACCGGACATCGAGACCGAAAAGGAGATTCTCACCTCGCGAATAGGCTTATCCGGCCCCGACGCCCTCAAGATCGTCCACATTGTGCGGGCTTTTCGCCGCAAGTTGGATCTGACGCGCCACCCCAGCCTGCGCAGTTGTTTGATGATCGGGCGCATTGTCAAGGAACATGAGCTGGCAGTTAGCAAAGAGAATGCCGATTTTCGCGCTTTGTGTGCGGATGTGCTGTTGCCCCGAGCCGGCAAGCGCTATGAAGAGGGATCCCAGCTGCTGAATTATCTGCTAGACCAACTGCCTGGCTGAGTCTTTTGCCTGTTGGTACACTTTGGAGGTCGATGAACTCTGTGCCGATTAGCTCTCAACCCTTGACCACGGCTACTCATGGCTCCTCGCTGGCCGATGTGCTGGAGCGGGTGCTGGACAAGGGCATTGTGATCGCCGGAGACATCACCGTTTCGGTGGGCAATGTGGAGTTGCTAAATGTGCGCATTCGCCTGCTGATTTCTTCGGTGGATAAGGCCAAGGAGATCGGCATCAATTGGTGGGAGTCGGATCCCTACCTCAACAGCCAGGCGCGGGAGCTGCTGGAAGCCAACCGACAGCTCATGCAGCGCGTTGCCGAATTGGAAAGACAGCTTGCCCAAGCTCTGCCCCAGGGGAGAAAGGGAACGGACCCATAGGCTGCCCCCCGCCATTGTGACCTGGATTGACGGGCTAGACTGGCTGCTGTGGTGGTTTGACGGGGTGATGGGGCATGGCTTTGGAGATGGCGTTTGACCGGAAGGGTTGGCAGCGGCTAGGGACGCTGGGCTGGGCTGTGGGTGTGGTGCTGGCCCTTGGGATCCCGGCCTGGGGTCAAAATCCTCGTGCCATCAGCATCAGCGCTGATGTTCAGGAGGCCAACGCCAACACAGGGGTTTTTACGGCCATTGGCAATGTCACCCTCAGTTTTCCTGCCGAGCGGCTGACGGCCCGCGCCCAAAGAGCTGTGTATTACAGCCAGGAGCAACGCATTGAGCTGGAGGGCCAGGTCATCATCAACCAAGGGGAGAATCAGTTGCAAGCAGAGAAGGTCATTTACCACATCGACAAGGGCACCATCCAGGCAGTGCCATCGGCAGGGCGGCAAGTGGAGTCCATCTACGTTTTGCCGGAGCCCAGCTCAAGTCCTTAGCTGATCCCCACACTTTTTTCCAGCAGCACGGACTCAGCCAACACGGCTATACCGTGATTTCGTCACCGATCATCCCAGCCTGCAGGGTTTCCCTCACCCCCAACCCCTCTCTCAAAAGGAGAGGGGAGCCAGGGACAGACATAACAAATCGTTTCATTGCTGTTTGAAATGACTACATTTGAAATGACTACACATGGGGCAGCGCTGGAAACGAGCTCGGGGAATGTCGGCTTAGATCCGTTTAGGATGTAGTAATTCATTTAGGATGTAGTAGTTCGGGCGGCAGACTTTTTCCCTGACTCTGAATCAAAGGATGGCTGATGGATGTTCGGGATCCGAGTTCCTCACCCCTGGCAACGAGAGGCACAGGTCACTCCAGAAGAGATGTTTTTCAGCCGGCGGCAATTTCTAGCGCAACTGGGATCCGTTGGGGTGGGAGCCAGTTTTTCTATTTTTGGGTTTGGCAGCAGGGGAGCTGCTCCCTCGGTAGAACGAGAGCTGAGGGGGATCCCACTCAACCCCCACTTTTCGGATGTGGGCAGGCCCGTCACCGAGGAGATTGTAGCTACTCGTTACAACAACTTTTACGAGTTTGGCTCCGGAAAGCGCGTCTGGCGGGCTGCACAGGCTTTGCCCACGGATCCCTGGACTGTCGAGATTACCGGGCTGGTGCGGCATCCTCAGCGGTTGGGCCTGGAAGATCTGTTTAACTTCCCCCTCGAAGAGCGCATCTATCGCTTTCGCTGTGTGGAAGCCTGGGCGATGGTGGTGCCGTGGTTGGGCTTTCCGATGCGGCTGTTGCTGGAACGGGTGGATCCTTTGCCGACGGCTCGATTTGTCCGCTTCACTTCCTTTTACGATCCGGAAATTATGCCTGGCCCAATCTGGCCCCCCAACTTGCCTTGGCCCTACACGGAAGGGTTGCGGATCGAGGAAATGGCCAACGAGTTGGCCTTTTTTGCCCTCGGCGTTTATGGCAAGCCGTTGCCCAAACAGCACGGAGCGCCAATTCGCATGGTAGTTCCCTGGAAGTATGGCTTTAAAGGGGGAAAATCCATCGTCAAAATCGAGCTTTTGGATCATCAACCCTCTACGTTTTGGAATACCCTCGCCCCTGAGGAGTATGGATTTGAGGCCAATGTGGATCCTAGGGTGCCCCACCCCCGCTGGTCACAGGAGCAGGAAGTCTTGATCGGTTTCGGATCCCGTTCCCAGTGGCAAATCGTTCCCACCTTGCCCTACAACGGGTACGGAAAGTATGTTGCCCACTTATATGGCTGAACTTATATGCCTGAAGACGCCCACGAAAGGATTCGAACCTCCGACACCTGGGACCGGAACCCAGTGCTCTAGTCCACTGAGCTACGTGGGCAATGCAACTGCATCAACCATCATATCTGCTGACTTTCAGTTCTGCCAAGGGGGCAAAGCTGCGGCGGTGCTGCGGGGTGGGCCCCAAGTTCTGCAACGCCAGTCGGTGCTCCCGCGTGCCATAGCCAGCGTTGGTGCGCCAGCCGTAGCCGGGGTACTGCCGATCCCAGCTCTGCATCAAGGCATCTCGCCAGACTTTGGCCACAACTGAAGCAGCGGCAATGGAGAGGCTGATGTGATCCCCCTTGACCAGGGCCGTTTGCCGGGATCCCAGCTCGGCCAGCGGCAATCCATCCAGCAAAATGTGGTCGATGGGATCTAACTCGGCCAAAGCCCGCTGCATGGCTAGCACCGTGGCCTGGCGAATGTTGAGCCGGTCGATCTCAGCAGCAGAGGCACTGCCAATACCCACGGCCAGGGCCACCTGCCGAATCCGTTCCGCCCATTGAGCGCGTTGCTGCGGACGCAGTTGTTTGGAATCCCTCACTCCCTCCAGTGCTTTGGGATCCATCTGGGCGGGCAAAATCACCGCCGCTGCCACTACCGGCCCGGCCAGGGCCCCCCGCCCCACCTCATCCACCCCCGCCACCCGCAGGATCCCCTGCTGCCAAAGGGATCCCTCCCAGATCAAACTCGGCCTTGCCCGCTCCACCATACTCCCATGCCTGCCCCTGGGCTTGAGAGCAGCGCCTAACTGCTGCGGGAGCGCCGTCGCCTGGAGGCTGCTGGAGATTGCTGGGCAGGGCTGATCCCCAGTTCCGCGGCTGGCTCGGCCAAGCTGCTCTGCACTGCTGGCACGAACGATTCAGCAGAAGGGATTTCGGGTTCAGAAAGTTCGGGTGGAGAGAGGTTGTCCAGCAGCTCCTTCTCCTGCAAGGCATCCGGTTCGGGTGCAAACTCCTCTGTCTGAGAAGTTGCCTCAGTCTCCATCCTGGGCGGACTTTCCGCCTCTAGAGTTCCCGGCAGAACCACCCTAACCGCCGTGTCTCGGCCCCAAGGCGGCGGCTGGTCAAGCAGCAACAGCGGCGACAGCCCCAACTCCGAGTAGACCCGTTGTTGTAACGGGGTCATCTCCACGGTGACGGTTTGCCGTACCGGAGCCGGACGGCCTTCTGAGGACTCCGTCCCGCTGGCGCGAACGGTGCGAGCTGGGGAAGTGTGATCTTTGCGTGAGGCGGATTCTGCCTCTTCCCCAGGGCCAGAACGGCGGGGTTCTTGACGCTTTAGGTCTGCTCCGCCCCCTGGCAGTTGCATCGGCTCTGGGGCTTCCTCTTCTACAGGAGTATCCAGGCTCCGGGCAACGAGGCGCTGGCCAGTGCGGGGATCCCCCCAGTCTTCGCGGGGACGCTTGCGTCCCGTTTCAACCCGTGGCTCTTCCTCCAGATCGTCTGAAGTCGTAAAGGGATCCGGGCTGGGGCGTCGTTGTCCGGGGGCAGAGCGCGACCGCCGCAGCAGCGCACGGCTATCGCCTCGAGACAGCCCATCGCTTCCCACTCGCAGGCGCGCCCGTTGGGAGTTGCCATCGCGGGGCAGGATCGGGCCGGCCTCTTCCTCATCCCCTCCTTCCGCCTCGGTGGGTAGCGTTACCGTCAGGCCGCTTTCTATTGTTAACAGATGCCCTGGCTCGGCCCCCGGCAAGCGGGCTAGGATCCCCAGCCCCTCACAGGTGGGGCAAGAATAGCCGAAGATCTCGTAAAGGCTTTGCCCCTGCCGTTTGCGGGTGAGCTCCACCAGCCCCAATTCCGACAGTTGGACCACCTGTGGGCGAGCTTTGTCGCTGGAGAGGGCCTTGTTAAAATGCTCCAAAACCAGCAACTGGTCGCGGCGGGAATCCATATCGATGAAGTCCACCACAATCACACCGGCAATGTTGCGCAGCCTCAATTGGCGGGCAATCTCGGTAGCCGCCTCACAGTTTGTCCACAGCACTGTCTCCCGAGAAGTGGCCGATTGGGTGAAGGAGCCCGAGTTAACATCAATTACCGTCAGGGCCTCGGTGGGCTCGATGATGATGTAGCCGCCAGAGGGCAAATCCACCCGCGGACGCAGCGCCTGACGAATAACCGCGTTGACCCGAAAATACTCCAGAATGGGGGTGGGCTCGCGGTGGGCATCGACAACGACACCGGGGGGCATTTGGCCCTTGTTCCAGCCCTGCAGATAGCTACGGACTCGCTTCGCTCCCGCCGCAGAGTCGGTTACAATGCGGTTCACATCGTCGGAGTAAACATCCCGCAGCACCCGCTGAATAAAGTCGTCATCCCGGTTGAGTAGCCCCGGCCCCCGTGCTGCCTGATACTGCTGTTGAATATCTTCCCAGAGTTTCTTCAATTGCTCCAGGTCGTCGATCATCGCTTCTTCGGACACACCTTCCGCTTCGGTGCGCACCAACAGGCCCATCTGCGGGGGTTTAATCAAAATGGCCAGCGACTTCAAACGGTTGCGTTCTTCTCGATCCTCGATGCGGCGGGACAGATGAACGCCTTTTCCGTAGGGTCGCAACACCAAATACCGCCCTGGAAAGGCCAAATCTCCGGTAAGCCTTGGCCCTTTGTTGCCGGTGGGCTCTTTCATCACCTGTACCAGCACCTTTTGCTGCGGCAAGACCAGCTCAGAAATCGAGGCATGACTTCGCTTGAGGCGCAGCGGGCCCAGGTCGCTGACGTGGATAAACCCATTGCGCTCTGCAGGGCCGATGTTGACGAAAGCGGCATCGATGCTGGGCAGAACGTTCTCGATGATTCCGACGTAAACGTCTCCCACTTGGTGAGCGCCGCTGGCGACGATCAGCTCCTGCACTTGATCTTCGGCGAAGACGGCTGCCACTCGATGTTGCTCGGCAATGACAATCTGCCTGGGCATTAACTTCCCTCCCCGCCCCAAGGGCACGCGGTTACGGGTTGAACCCTCATTCTGGCGAGGTGTTGTCCTTTTGCCGGGATCCGCTTAAGTTTCTTTAACCAGGATCGAGTCGTCATGGGGCTGTCCATTACCCTCAGCTCTGCTTTGACGCTTGGCTTTGTTTCCTCTCCAATGGGTGAGGTGAGTTTAAGTGCATGTGAACTACCCAATGCTGGCTCTGGTGGGTACAGCGGGGGGCTTCTGCTGATTGGAAGGAAAACTCATCGGATGGGATGAATGGATTCGGTGAGGTTTGCATGGAGATTCATGGATGGGCTCAATCGATAGGCTCAGGGAGCAAGACGGCTCCGCCTCGGGAGATCCAACGCTGGCCCATTGCAGAACCCCAGTTGTGCGGCCCAGCCTGTTCGCGAAAGCGTCGCGTAGCGATAGTCCACAACAAGACAGGGTTTGCGCGCGGAAAGAAGCACCTTCTCAGGGTAAAATTTTCTGGTCAGATCTGGGCTAGGTCGAAGAGGCACACTTTTCTGTTGCACCTATCGACTCGACCCCATCACGCCTGTTACCTGCCCTGGGTACTGAGTTAAGAGTGTCTCCATTCCGGAATCCGGCCCAGCTTTTGCCTGCTGCTCACCCCGCCCTTGGTCAAGTTGATGCTTGGCGAGCCCCACAGCGGCAGGAGCCAGCAATAGCAGCATTATAGCGCTTGTGGGATCCCTCAGCCCAGACAGACCCTTAGCCCTTGGGTTGCTCCCAGAGGAAGTGCTCAATCTGGATCGGCTAGGGGGTTCTCCCACAACAGGCGCAGCCGCTTTGCCGTCTGTAGTGTCCAGTGGGGCAACCCCAATGACTCGGCCATTTGAACCAGATGGGTGGGCCGCAGGTAGGCACCGTCGTTGCGGCAACTGCCCCGGTAAAGGAGGCAAGCGCTGCCCTCGGGGGTCAGGCCCTGAAACTCTAGGTAGTAAAGCAGGGCGCGGGCATTGAAGGGAGAGGACTTGCCAGACTTGGAGGTTTTTTCAATCCAGATTTCCTGCGCGTCTAGGATCTGGGTGACCCAGGCAGGCCAAGAGGACTCCGTCCCGCTGCCGTGAACGGCTTTGGGCAACTCGCAGCTCACCGTGAGCTGATATTCGGCGGCGTAAACGGCTGCGGTGGCCGAGGGATCCCGAAGGCTAATTTCTTGGACGGCTTGGATGGGGATCTCCGGGGGCAGCTGTTCGCTCAGAAGGGCGCGCAGTTTCTCAGGCGTCAGAGGACCTTCAGGCCGATCCAGCAGCTCCAGATCCAGGATTTCGCCATAGCCTTCCTGGCCGATGGGCAGAGCGTTGGCGTTGGCCAGGCGGGGCATGGGGTGGTAGCCGCCGCTGAAGGCCAGAGGTAACCCCGCTCGCCGACAGGCCCGTTCCCACAGGCGCATGAGATCCAGGTGGCCCAGCCAGCGCAGATCCCCGGTTTTGCCGTAGGTGATGCGGAAACGCTGGGCAGGTGGCTCCGGCTCCAGGGGATCCGGGGTGGGGGTGGGTTTGCTCTGCAGGGGCGGGACGGGCGGAGGGGGAATGACGATGTTGTGGCCGAAGCCGGGGCCGCAGATGCCGCAGGCGGAGCAGCCCTCGAAGGAGCAGTCTTCCACGGTGAGGGCTTCCAGGGCGCGGCGGTAGTCTTTTTGCAGCCATTTTTTGTCGATGCCGGTATCGATGTGATCCCAGGGCAAGGGATCCTCCAGGCCCAATTCCCGGATGGGGAGACGGGCGCAGAGGGCGACCGGATCGGCGGCAGGATCCACCTCTTCGCCGCAGTAGGCCCTCACCCAGGCAGCGTAGGCGGCGTCGATGTTTTCCCACCAGGCATCCATGCCGGCACCGGCCCGCCAAGCCCGCTCGATCATGCGGCCTAGGGAACGATCCCCTTTGCCGATGAAGTCTTCCAGGATGCTGAAGCGGATGTCGGTGAAGTGGGCTTTGACGCCCCGCAGCCGCCGCAGCTCTTTCTGCAGCAGGGTTTGCTTGCGCTGCACGTCGGCGTAGTCCACCCGGTGCCACTGGAAGGGGGTGTGGGGCTTGGGGGTGAAGTTGGAGAGGGTGAGGGTAAACTCCACCCGCTTGCGACCCAGGGCTGCACATTCTCGCTGCAGCATCTCGACGGTGCGGGCGATCCCCAGGACATCGGCGTCGGTCTCGCCGGGCAGGCCAATCATGAAATAGAGCTTGATTTTGTCCCAGCCCTCTTGGACGGCGGTGCGAATGCCGCGAATCAAGTCGGCATCGGTGAGGCCCTTGTTGATGATGTCCCGCAGCCTTTGGGTGCCAGCTTCGGGGGCAAAGGTGAGGCCGGAGCGGCGGGATCCCTTCATGATGGCGGCAATTTGCTCATCAAAGCGATCCACCCGCTGGCTGGGCAGGGAAAGGGCAATGTGTTCTCTGAGGAGACGGTTGTGCAGCTCCGCTCCCACCGCCGGCAGGGAAAGGTAGTCGGAGCAACTGAGAGAAGAGAGGGAAAATTCGTTGTAACCTGTTCTCCGCAAGCCCTGCACCACAGCCTCCACCACTGCTTCCGGATCCACATCCCGCGCTGGGCGGGTAAGCATTCCCGGCTGGCAAAATCGGCAGCCCCGTGTGCAGCCCCGCCGCACTTCCATCACCAGGCGGTCGTGGACGGTTTCCACCAAAGGCACCAGGCCGACGGAGTATTGGGGTTGAGGCAGGGCCACCCGACGGCGGATGCGCTCCGGCACCCCAGGCACGATGGGCCGCGGTGGGATCCCCTCGTAAAACTGGGGCACGTACACCCCCGGCACCTGGGCCAGCTCCAGCAAGACCTCTCGGCGGGGCTTGGACAGGGATCCGGCCAGCACTTGGCCAATTTCCGGCAGCACCTCTTCCCCATCTCCGAAGACGAAGAAATCGAAAAAGTCGGCAAAAGGCTCTGGGTTGGAGGTGGCGGTTGGCCCGCCGGCAAAGATCAGAGGGCACTCTTCCGGGGTAAAGGGCTGCCGCTCCCACCACTTGAGCGGGATCCCGGCCAGATCCAGCATCTCCAGGATGTTGGTGCCCCCCAGCTCGTAAGCCAGGCTGAAGCCGATGATGTGAAAGGCGCGCAGAGGGCGGCGGGACTCCACGGCAAACAGCGGGATCCCCAACTGCCGCAGGCGGGCCGCCAGATCCGGGCCTGGCAAGTAGGTGCGGTCACACAGTTGATCCGGCTGAGCGTTGAGGATGTTGTAGAGGATGAGGTGGCCCAGGTTGGAAGCTCCCACCTCGTACAACTCTGGATAGCTCAGCACCCAACGCACCCGTGCCGAATCCCAAGGACGGTGGACGGCGCCGAACTCTTTGCCCAAGTAGCGGGCCGGCCGCTGAATCTCAGGGGTGAGCAGGCAATCCAGATCGATGGGACTCAGATCAGTTTGCGCGGTAGCTGGAGAAAGCATTGAGATCCGCCGAGACGTTGACACAGTCACTGATCTGACTCTAGCCGAACTTTTCCAGCAACCCAAACGAAGGGAGAAGCACTTTGCCCCTCTGAGCCCCTAGGTTACAGCCATATCCATTTTGAATGAGCCCGAGGAATGCTCCTCAACCCCTATTCTCGCAGCCAACGGGTGGTGCCATCTTTTTGATCGATGAGGGTGATGCCGAAGGCTTTCAACTGATCCCGAATGCGATCGGCTTCGGCAAAGTTTTTGGCCTTGCGGGCTGCCGAGCGCTGCGCGATCAGCTCCTCGATTTTTTTAAAGTTAAGTTCCCCATTTGTAGCTGCTTCTTTGGATCCCTCGAATTCAGAGAATGAGGGCCAACAGAATCCCAAAGTAGCCAAAATCTCCAGCAAGGCAGCGCTTTTTTGTTTGAGGGCCTGGGGCTCCAGATGGGTTTGGCCTTGATGGGTGAACAGGTTGTGTTCGCGGGTGAGTTCTTTGGCCAATTCAAAGGCGATAGCCAGCGCTTCAGGGGTGCCAAAATCATTGTCCATAGCAGCTTGAAAGGCTTGCATGGCCTCAGCATCAGGGGATCCCTTTTCTCCTTTGCAGAATTGCTGGGCACAGTGGATCCCTTTCTGGAGGGTTTCCCAGCCACGGCTAGCCGCCTGCATGGCTGCCTCGGTGAGATCTATGGGGCTACGGTAGTGGGTCTGCAACAGAAACAGCCGCAAGGCCATGGGGTGATAGACGGCGAGGGCCTGTCGCAGGGTGGTGAAGTTGCCCAAAGATTTGGACATTTTCTCGCCGTTGATGTTGAGAAAACCGTTGTGCATCCAGTACTTGGCCATCGGCTTGCCGGTGATCGGCTCCGATTGGGCCAGCTCATTTTCGTGGTGGGGGAAAATCAAATCTGCCCCGCCGGCGTGAATGTCGATGTGATCTCCTAGGGTCTCTCGCACCATGGCGGAACATTCGATGTGCCAGCCCGGTCGCCCCCAACCCCAAGGGGAGGCAAACCCCGGCTCAGAAGGGGGGGCCGCTTTCCAAAGGGCAAAGTCGAAGGGATCCTGTTTGTCGGCTCCTTCTTCTCCTACCCGGCCACTGGCTCCCGCCTCCATCTCCTCCAGTTTTCGACCGGATAGCTGGCCGTAATCCGGGAACTTGCGGACAGAGTAGTAAACAGAGTACTGAACAGAGGCGGGGGTCTCTGGCTGGTGTCCCGCTTGCAGGAGGGAAGACGGGTCGGTCTGGTGTCGAATCGGATCCCGTACCCGGTAGGCAAAGCCTTTGAGCTCCAAAGATTGGATCAACTGGAACATGGCTTGCAGCGATTGGGTTGCCCTGGGGTAGAGATCGGCCCGCTTGATGTTCAGGCGATCCATGTCCTGGAAATATTCGGCGATGAAGCGCTCCGCCACCGCTTGCATGGATTCGCCACGTTCCAACGCCCGCTTGAGGATCTTGTCGTCCACATCGGTAAAATTCTGCACATACTTCACTCGGTAGCCGCGCCACTCCAAGTAGCGACGCACCATGTCCCAAACCACGTAGGTACGCGCATGGCCGAGGTGGCAGAGGTCGTAAACCGTTACACCACAGACATACATACGCACCAGGGGCTTCTCCCCCGCAACCGGAGCTGCGGATCCCTGGGAATTGCCGACGGAAACGGATTGAGATCCACCTGCTGCCAGCGGCTGAAACACTTCCTTGCGGCGAGTCAATGTGTTGTAGACAACCAAATCCATGGGTATCCCTAGTTTGTAGTTTCAGCTACAGCAAAACAGGCTTTGTCTTCCAAAAAAAGACGATGGCGCACTTTGTCTTGAATCGGATGAGGCTCGACAAAATCTCAACGAGCCAAGGGCTGGAACCATTGTGAGGCAAGCATTATGGCTGAAATTACCTGCCAAGACTTGTCTAGATTTGTTAACTACGGTACTCTAACCTGAGTGCGAGCCAGCCTGTTCATTAGCGAGCTCCACCCCCGCTTGAGTCACCCCTGGGGTGCTCGGTGCCAAGGGGCTTATGCCCCTCATTTTGACATCTTCTTCTCTTGCACTCTAGTGTCAGCCTGTTGGTGTGAGGATGCCTTTAAAACCCACTTTCCCCAATCCCCAAAACGGGGAGCTGGATTTCCGCGGTGCTGCCGTGAGCACCCTTTCCCCCCCACCCCCAAAGGGCTCGGCAGGGATCCCTTCAGAACAGTCCTGGACTTCTGCGGATTCATCTGCCGAGGAAGCCTATCTTCTGGAGTGGGCTCCAGCCCCTCTCTCTGGGCGGTCGAAGCCAAGATGGGTTGGTTTGGCCCTCTCTCTCAGCTTAACGGGCCTGGTATGGCTTCTGAAGCTGGAGGCGGATCCCTGCGCAGAAGCTGGGGAAGAGCAGCTGCCGGCCACCCCCAGGTGCCCAACCGAGCCTGAGACAGCCCATCCAGAGCCGGGGGATTCTGCTCCTGCGCGTCGGGGATATCCGGCTTGGGCCACTGGTCTTTTGCTGATGCTGGGCTTGGCCGGAGTCGCTACCCTACAGCAGCGACAGTTGAATCGCCCCCTGTCTCCGGCGGTAGAGCCGATCCCACCCTCTGTGCATACGCTATCTGGCGCTCTGCAGCAAAACTACGAGCGGAAAAAGGAGCAGCTGCGCCAAGCCTTCGCAGAAGGGCGAATCCCGACAGGAGAAGGGCCCAGAGGCATTCTGGAGCATGAAATTCAGCCGGGGGAAACCCTCTGGCAACTGACCCAGATGTATCAGCTCGACGCGGCTGCCATCACCGTCTCCAATGGTATTCAGGCCAGTACTGAGCTGAAGCCGGGGCAAGTTCTCCTCATCCCCAGCCAGCCGGGATTGATCTACACCGTCAAGCAGGGAGACACACTGGAGGACATTGCCAACCGCTACCGAGTTCCCCAGCAGCGGATTATCGAAGCGACTCCTCTGGATCGCCCGGAATATCTGCGCATTGGCCAACGCCTGCTCATCCCCGGCGATGTGGGCGAGTTGATCCAGCGTCAGAAGGAGATGATCGCTGCCCAGAAAGCTCGCGAAGAGGAAGAGCGCCGCCAGCAAGAGGAGGAAGCCCAACGCCAAGCCGAAGCCCAAGCTCGATTACAGGCGGAGCAGCAACGCCGGGCCCAGCAAATGGAACAAGAACGGCAGGCCCTCTTGGCCGGTGGATCCCTGGCCCACACAGTTGGAGCCGGTGACACCATCGAACGGATCGCCGCCCGCTATGGGGTAACTCAGCGATCCATTATTCAAGCCAACAACTTGCGCAATCCCCACTGGCTGCGCATTGGCCAACGCCTTACGATTCCGGCGCCGGGTACGCAGCCCACCCCTGCTCCTGCCCGACGAGCTCAGAGCCAGCCACAAGCTCGGCCAGCGCCGCCAGCGCCTCCTCCAGCTCCTCCTCAGGCCCGCAGCAGTGGGTTTGTCTGGCCGGTCTCCGGGCAAATCACCTCTGGCTTTGGCTACCGTCGCGGTCGCCTTCATGCAGGGGTAGATATTCCTGGCCCCGTGGGATCCCCCATTGTAGCCGTTCAGGAGGGAGTGGTGATCTTTGCGGGGAATGGCGGGGATGGCTACGGCAATCGGGTGGATATCCGCCATCCCAACGGAATTGTTACTCGCTATGCCCACGGCCATCAGATTTACGTTTCCACAGGCCAGTACGTGCAGCAGGGGCAGACAATCATGAGCCGCGGCAGCACTGGCTGGAGCACAGGGCCGCATCTGCACTTTGAAGTCCGCCCCGGCGGGGGCGCGCCTGTGGATCCCCGGCCTTATCTGCCCTGATCCTGTCTTGAACAGAGACCGTGCAGAACAGCCAGCCCGGCCATAAATTGCTAGCCTAAAGACAGCAAACTCCAGACCGTAGGAACACGCCGATGCAGTGGGTGAACGCGCTCTCCCAGCTCCCTTCCCTAGAAGCGGCTCTGCGGCAGGTGGTGGAGGAAGCCAAGGCCAAGCTTCAGGCGGCCCAGCTGAAAAGTGTCCTGAGTCGGCAGGTGCAGACGGTGGGATCCGGCAGCTTGCCGGGGCTGCTGACAGGGTATGTTCCCTCTCAGCCTCTGCGGCCCAACCTGGGGGTTTTGTTTGTGTCGGCGGCCTTTGCCAGCGAATACATCCGGGTGTTGCCATTGCTGTCGGGGCTGCTGGAGGTGGACGTTTTGATCGGCTGCTCCGGGGGTGGCATTGTGGGTGGCGGGCATGAAATTGAGGATGGCCCGGCTCTCTCCTTGTCTTTGGCGGTCATGCCGGAGGTGGTGCTGCATCCTTTTCATCTGCGGGGGAACCAATTGCCAGACTTGGATGCGGCTCCTTCTGCCTGGGTCGATTGTGTTGGGGTTTCGCCGCAGAGCAAGCCTCATTTTCTGCTCTTGGCCGATGGATTTTCCTCTGGCATCTCAGAGTTGCTGCAGGGGTTGGATTTCGCCTATCCGGGATCCGTCAAAGTGGGGGGATTGGCCAGTGGGGGCCGCGGCCCTCGAGGCAACGCCCTATTTTTGCTGGATGCGCGTACCTCCACACCTCGGCGGGAGCTGTACCGAGAAGGGACGGTGGGGTTGGCGCTCTACGGCAATGTGGTGCTGGATGCAGTGGTGGCCCAGGGGTGTCGCCCCATTGGGGATCCCTTGCGGGTGACGGAAGCAGAGGGGAATGTGATTCTTGGCTTGGAGGGTCGCCCTCCTCTAGCGGTTTTGCAGGACTTGGCAGAGCGGCTCAGTCCCGTGGATCAGCGATTGGCCCGCCACTCTCTCTTCATCGGCCTGCTGATGGATGAGTTCAAGTCGGAGCCGACGCCGGGAGATTTCCTCATTCGCGTAATCTTGGGCGTTGATCCGCGCGTGGGGGCGCTGGCCATCGGGGATCAGGTGCGCCCTGGCCAGACGGTGCAATTTCATCTGCGGGATGCCCAGACTTCGGCAGAAGATCTGCGTTGGGCCCTCAGCCGCTATTGTGCCGAGCGCAACTTGAGGCAAAGCCCCTCTCAACCGAGGCCGGAGCCTTGTGGGGCGTTGATGTTCTCCTGTTTGGGGCGAGGCAAGGGCCTGTACGGCACTCCCGATTTTGACTCGCAACGGTTTCGGGAATTGCTTGGAGAGCTGCCCTTGGGGGGGTTCTTTTGCAATGGTGAGATCGGCCCCGTTGGGGGATCCACCTTTTTACACGGCTACACTTCCTGCTTCGGGATCTTCCGGCCCGCCCACTAGAGGGGGGATCCCTTGCCCTAAGAGCCGGCAAAATTAGATAGACTGAGGATCTGCTGTCAACAGCTTGGTCAAGGGTTTCTCATGCAGCTTCATCTTAGCGAGCCGCCACTCACTCAAGGGGAATGTGCCCTGGTCTATTGCTTTGCCGCTTCCGGCGGGAATGGCCGCTTTCCTCTGCCCCCTGAGATCGCCTCTTGGGATGAAAAGGCGTGGTCAGGGCTGGTGGCGGAAACCGTTCAGGAGCAGGGGTTTCAGGGGAAGCCGAATAGCAGTGTTGCCCTGCGCCTGACAGGAGAGATCCGCAAACTGGTGTTGGTGGGGCTAGGGGATCCCGCGGCCCTAACGCTAGAAGCCCTACGACGGGCCACAGCCAACGGCCTGCGCCAGGCTCACAGCTTAAAAGCCAAGCAGGTGATGCTGTCTTTGCCGGAGACGGGGTTGGATCGGGTGCGCGTGGTTCAGGCGGTGGCCGAAGCCTGCCTACTGGTGGCGCACCGGGACAATCGGTTCAAATCCTCAGCCAAAGGGGAAGAGGAAAACAGCTTTTCTGTGCAGGAAGTAACCCTTTTGGTGCCGGGGCTGGCCCAGGCCCGTTCTGACTACGAGGCCGCGCTGCAGCGGGCCATTGAGATGGCGGCAGGAACCATCTTGGCTCGGGAATTGGTGGCTGCCCCCGCCAACATTGTTACTCCTCTTGCCCTGGCCGATACCGCCCGCCAACTGGCCCAGGAATATGGTCTAGAGGTGGAGATTTTGGGACAGGAAGAATGCGAGGCTCTGGGGATGGGGGCTTTTTTGGGTGTGGCCAAAGCCTCTGACCTGCCGCCCCAGTTTATCCACCTCACCTACAAGCCGCCACAAGGGGATCCTGTTACCAAATTGGCCCTGGTGGGCAAGGGGCTGACCTTTGATTCCGGTGGGCTGAACATCAAAACCGACTCCCGCAGCATCGCCATGATGAAAACCGACATGGGGGGAGCAGCGGCAGTTTTGGGAGCTGCACGGGCCCTAGCCGCCCTCAAGCCGCAAGTGGAGCTGCACTTCATCGTCGCTGCCACGGAAAACATGATCAGCGGCCATGCCATCCACCCAGGGGATATCCTCACCGCTTCTAACCAGAAGACCATTGAGGTCAACAACACCGATGCAGAAGGCCGCCTCACCTTGGCAGATGCCCTGGTGTTTGCGGAAAAGCTGGGCGTTGATGCCATCCTCGATCTGGCTACCCTGACCGGTGCTTGTGTGATTGCTCTGGGGGAAGAAATTGCCGGCTTGTTCACCCCAGATGAGACGCTGGCCCAGGAGCTACAGCAAGCTGCCAACCTTTCCGGCGAAAAAATCTGGCGCCTGCCGCTGGAAGAAGGCTACTTCGAGGGTCTCAGCTCCATTGTGGCCGACATGAAAAACACTGGTCCCCGCTCAGGGGGATCCATCACCGCTGCCCTGTTCCTGAAGCAGTTTGTGGAGAAAACCCCTTGGGCCCACCTGGATATAGCAGGCCCCGTTTGGACAGAAAAGGATGCAGGCTACAACAACAAAGGGGCCACCGGCTATGGAGTGCGCACCCTGGTGGAGTGGGTCTTGGCGCGGCAAGCCGCAGCAGCTTGCTCATAACCCCGCCTTTCTGGACGTTGGGCCTTGAAAAAGCATCTACTGAGGGAGGAGCCAAGGGCTGCTTGGCTGGAGCTGTCCGATCCCTAAAATAGGCTTAAAAAAGAGTCTAGGTATTGAGTAGCACTTTGCAAGGCTTCCCCTCAGCTAGAAATCGCAGGAGCCCCGCACTGTACCCGTAGGGTCAGTGCCGGGAGGAATGCGAGGTTACAA
>NZ_JANSIK010000021.1:0-17501 GCF_047462035.1 Synechococcus sp. R5-15
CATCAAAGCGCTTTCCTCCCGACACTGACCCTACGGGTACAGTGCGGGGCTCCTGCGATTTCTAGCTGAGGATGGCTTCCAGCTCTGGGGTAAGCTGCCGCACCGAGAACAAGCATTGATATCACAGCGATTGTGTTCCCACCACGCAAAGCGCTCTGCCAAGCGATAGTTATAGTGCTTCCGCAACAACTCTAGCTATTGCTCCATTAGAGCAACTTGGCTAGAGGTAGGGCGTAAGCGATATTGATAGGCAGTTCTCATGATGAGTTTATAAAAGTTCTCATGATGAGCGTATAAAATCCTGCTACGCCGGTCATAGCACCAGTAAGGACGAAGCATCGTGTCCTTGCCTCTCATCCCGACCCTCACCCTGGATAGTGGTGAGTGGATAGTGACTAGCCACTAGTCACTAACAGAGGGTGGGGCTTCCCGGCGGTCTAGCTAACTGCGACCAGGGCTTGATTAGCGCTCCTCCGCCAACCGCACCTGTACCGACTGGCCGTGGGCGGGCAACCCTTCCGCTTGTGTGAGAGCCTGAATGGCGCTGGCCACCTCCCGCAAAGCCGCTGAGCTGTATTGAATCAGACTGGAATGCTTTAGGAAAGTTTCCACCCCCAAAGCCGAGGCATAGCGGGCCGCACCGGCGGTGGGCAAGGTATGGTTGGGGCCAGCCAGGTAATCTCCTACCGCCTCCGGAGTATGGTGGCCCAAGAAAATGGCCCCCGCATGGCGAATGGGATCCAGCAAAGCCCAGGGATCTGCCACCTGCAGTTCCAAATGCTCTGGCGCAAACAGGTTGGACAAAGCCACCGCCGCCGTCAGATCCGGCACCACCGCAATCAGCCCGTAATTCACCACCGACTTTTCCACCATCAGACGGTTGGGATGGGCCTCCATCTGGGTGGCCACCGCCTGCTGCACCTGCTGGGCCAGCTGGAGATCGGTGGTCAGAAGGATGGCCGCCGCCAAGGGATCGTGCTCGGCTTGGGCCAGCAAATCGGCAGCCACATAAAGGGGGTTGGCGCTCTCGTCGGCGATGATCAACACCTCCGATGGCCCGGCCAGCGAGTCGATCCCCACCGTGCCGTACACCAGCTTTTTGGCCAAAGTTACGTAGATGTTGCCGGGGCCGGTGATCACGTCCACCTTGGGGATGGTCTCGGTGCCGTAGGCCAAAGCCCCTATTGCCTGAGCCCCTCCAACGCGATAGATGGTGTGGATGCCTACTTCTTGGGCGGCCACCAAAATGGCCGGGCTAATCCCCTTGCCCCCCGAGCCGTCGGATCCCGGTGGCGTCACCATCACAATCTCGGGCACCCCTGCCACCTGGGCCGGGATGGCGTTCATCAACACCGTGCTGGGATAGGCGGCTCGCCCTCCCGGAATGTAGAGGCCGGCGCGATCCACAGGGCGGTATTGCTTGCCCAAGACGATCTCAGGGCCGGGAAAGCTTACCCAACTGCTGGGCACCCGCTGCCGGTGAAAAGCTTCAATGCGCTGCTTGGCCAGCCGTAGGGCTGAAAGCAACTGCGGAGATACCGCCTGGTAAGCTGCCTCTAGCTCGGCCCCAGACACCTTCAGCTCGGCAACGCTCAGCTCCACCTGGTCGAACTCAGCCGTATAGGTCAGCAGGGCCCGATCCCCCTGACGGCGTACCGCTTGCAGGATCTCCCGCACAGTTGCTTCGCGGTGCAGGTTCTGGTCAGCCTGAGTGCGCTCCGAGATCCGTCTGAGCTCGGCTTCAGCCTCGGCTAGCTGGGTGACGATTCTCAGCATAGCGACTCCTTCGCGTAGAGTGCCGCAACCCCATAGTAACGAGGGATCCGGCGGCATCGCGGTAGCAAAGCGGATCTTTCGCTGGGTCGGCTTGCGGCGACAAGAAGGGACATCCCCAGGCAGGGATCTTGTCTGCACCTGGCGCGATCCGGGTTGATCATGGTCATAGCTTAGCCTGGATTTTCCTCGACCAAGAGCCGGGTAGAGTTCGCCGATAGCCCTACTTAGGAAAAAGCCTGCCCCTTTTTCATAGGCCCAGTTCTGTCGATTTGATCAAGTTGCGAAAATCGTGGATCACCTCCTCACAGCGACGGAAAAAAGCCAGCACCCAATCCCGCAGCACCTTCTGCTGAGATTCGTCCAGTTCCTTGAGGGATCCCCGGTAGTGGATCTGGCCACTGCGCTCAATCTCGAACTGGTTAAGCCATTCTGCTTGGGATCCCTGGCGTTCCACCACTTCCTGCCGTGCTGCCTTCCAATAGTTGACGATCACCGCCTTGCCCAAATAGCCGGTTGTAATCTGGCAGAGGCGATTCAGAGATTGCACGAAGACATCCATCTCCATACGCGGGCCCGCCGCAGGGGCAGAACTGGGCTGGGTAGCGTTCCGGCCTGCCTCCGCCTGGCTGGTCAATAGGCGAAAGGTGGCCAAGCCCTTTGGTGTATCCTGCTGCAGCTCGGCTCGTAGGCGGTTCACGGCCAAGGTGTAAACAGGCATCACCAGCTCGTCATTCACCGCCACCAGCAGCGCCCATTCCGGCCCAAGGGGGTAAACGAAAACCCGCTGCTCGGCAAACTGAAAGTCAAAATAGTCAAGTCCTGGGGGCATGGTCTCCAAAACTTGAAACAGTCCTTCGGTAAGGGCTTGCTGCTGTCGGCTATCCAAATCCTGAAAAGAGCGGTAGAAGAAAGGGCGACCTGCCCGACTCAAGAGCGCCACCCCCATCACCCCACGGATGGACAAAAAACTGTCGAGCGTTTCCTTCTCCATGCCCACTCAACTTGGATAACACTCTTACTCTTATCCTGACTTAGATTGCCCGAGGGTGGGCGAGCACAACCAACCGAGAGCTGGATGCTCGATGTTTGGGATTGATGTTTGGGATTTAGGAAATGCACCGGGACAAAAACGCCTCGATCCGTCCCACCGCCTCCTCCAGACGGGATCCCTCGACCACCAAAGCAAAGCGGACATAGCCTTCCCCACTGGGGCCAAAGCCAGAACCCGGAGACAGGGCAACCCCTGTGGCTCTCACCAAGTCCAAACAAAACTGGGCAGAAGAGCCGCGATAAAACTCCGGCAGAGGCGCCCACAGATACATGGTGGCCTCCGGCAAAGGCACAGGCCAACCGATGCGGTGTAGAGCCGCCACAGCTATATCCCGTCGCTCTCGGTACACCTGCCGCCAGCGCTCCAAAAAACTATCGGGAACTGCCAAAGCCGCTGCTGCCCCCCGCAGAATGCCCTGGTATTGGTGGAAGTCGATGGTGGATTTCACCCACCGCAGGGCTCGGATCAGCTCCCGGCTGCCAATGGCGTAGGCTACCCGGAATCCCCCCATGTGATAGGACTTGGAGAGAGAAAAAAACTCGATGGTGCGGGTTTTATCGGGATCCGCCTGCAGCGCAGAAGGGGCCACCTGGCCGTCGAAACGCCAGTCCACATAGGGAAAATCGTGGGCCAGAACGATGTCGTGCTGTTGACAGAATTGTAGGGTTTCCTGCCAAAACTCCGGGGTGACGGTGGCAGTGGTGGGGTTGTGGGGGTAGTTCAACACCAGCAGCCGCGCCTGCCGGCAGATCGCTGCCGGGATCCGATCCCACTGGGGCAAGAAGCGGTTTTCCGCCCGCAGGGGCAGGTAGTAGGGGATCCCGCCCGCCAGATGGATCCCGCCCGCATGAGAGGGATAGGCCGGATCCGCAACCAAAGCAACATCGCCGGGGTTGAGCAGGGCCAGGGGCAAGAGGGCCGTTCCCTGCTGGGATCCGATCAACGGCAGCACCTCTGTTTCCGGATCGATCTCCAGGCCGAACTTGCCCCTGTACCACTTGGCGCAGGCAGACCGAAAGTCCGCCGTGTCGTGAAACAGCGTGTAGCCATAGGTAGAGGGATCCGACAGAGCCGATTGGATGGCCGCCAAGGAGTCTGAAGGGGGAAAGAGATCGGAGGATCCCAGAGACAGATCGATCACATCCAGGCCAGAGCGACGAGCCTCTCGCTTGGCTCGATCCATTTGGTCAAACACATTGCCGCCGAGGGGCTGAAGTCGCTGGGCGAGGGGAATCGACATGCAACAACTCTTGCAAAGCAGGGGGGTCTATCCTAGCTTGAGGATCCCCTCAGGGATTGTCGCCAGAAGTGGGGGAAGAGGGTGAGGTTGGGCGCGTGCTGGCTGCCGGCCCCCGGTCGAAAATCTCGATGTGCCACTGCCCTTGGCCGTTGCTCTCGAAGGCGATAAACCGGCCATCGCCGCTGATGGTGGGGTTGCGCACATCTCCTGGCACCCGGCTGCTGATGTTTTCTATCCTGCGAGTTTCCCGGTCGTAGAGGAAGATCTCAGACTTGCCCAGAGCATTGGACACGTAGACGATGTAGCGGCCATCAGCGCTGATGTCGGGCGAGGTGGCCGCCACGTCGCTGGAGTTGAGGCCGGGCAGATCCACCAAGCGACGTTCCACCGTGTCGTAGAGAAAAATATCCTGGCTGCCGCTGCGGGCCGAGGAAAACACCAGGTAGCGGCCATCTCCGTTGAAAGCAGGCTCCCCATCGGGGAAGATGCTGTTGAGGCCACTGTTGGTCAGGCTGGGACGCGGGGTGCGAAAACCTGCGGGGCTGCAGCCCAACAGCACCAAGCTCAATCCGGCCAGGCCCAGCTTTCTCGCCCACCGGGCCGCGCCAAACAGGATCCGGCCATTGGTCAGCATGGCATCGCCTCTCCAACCCACTCTTCCCATCATACCCGGTTGACAAACTCGGCTCCGGCTAGGGCTCCACCTTGACACCCTTCCAGAAGGCCACATAGCCCCGGATGTTGGCCGCAGCGGGTTTGGGATCCGGGTAGTACCAGGCGGCATCTTTGTTCTCCTGGCCGTTGACCACGAGGGTGTAGTAGCTGGCCTCCCCCTTCCAGGGGCAGGTGGTGTGGGTAGAGCTGGGCTGGAAGTATTCCCGGCGCAGAGATTCCGGCGGAAAATAGATGTTGCCTTCTACGGTTTCGTAGCGGTCTGTCTCCGCCACCACTACCCCATTCCAGATAGCCCTGGGCATGGAAAACCTCCTCTTGCCAAGTTTTGGATATCGGATTTTTGAGTTGCGGATCCCGGCGGCTGAGGCCGCCTTGCTTTGAGCTTAACTCTTCCCTTCCTCTTATGATCGTCTTGTATTGTCCCTTGTATTGTCCGATGAGAAGCTCTCTGTCCGGTGGGGAAGCCTGCCGATCCCGAGAGCAAAGTGGAGTCTTTTAAGGGCTGCTTCCTACCGCTATTGAGCGCTACGGCCATGGCTCGCCGCAACACCCTACAAGATGACCTCAACTACCAACAAGCCAAGCGCAGCCTGCGCCAGTGGGTGGCCCAACTGGATCTGCGCCCCCAAGAGGTCGCGGGCTTAGAAGGGGAGTTGGAGAGCTTGCAAGCGCTCTTGGACAAGCTGGAAACCGAGGTCATCCACATCGCCGCCTTTGGTCTGGTGGGGCGAGGCAAGTCTTCCCTGCTCAATGCCCTGCTGGGCGAGCCAGTCTTTGAGACGGGGCCCACCCATGGCATCACCCGTACCCAGCAAGCGGCAACTTGGAACATCAGCTGGGAAACCCGCCCCCAGTCCTCCTTATCTGGCACATCCCTGCAGGGATCCCGCCTCCCCCCTTCCTCGGTGCAGTCGGTACAGGTCGCCCATTGGCAGGGATCCCGTCTGGAGCTGATCGACACTCCCGGCCTGGATGAAGTAGACGGCGAAGAGCGGGCGCGGCTGGCCCGAGAAGTGGCGCAGCGGGCGGATTTGATCCTGTTTGTCGTCTGCGGGGATCTGACGCGGGTGGAGTTTGAGGCTCTGGCCACCCTGCGGGAGGCGGGCAAGCCTATGCTGCTGGTGTTCAACAAGATCGACCAGTACCCAGAGGCAGATCGCCAGGCCATTTACGACAAGATCCGCAACGAACGGGTGCGGCAGCTCCTTTCTCCCAACGAGATCGTCATGGTGGCGGCCTCCCCTCGCGTACCCCGCCTGGTGCAAAGGCCGGATGGGAGCTTTGCTGCCCAGATGGAAGTGGGATCCCCGCAGGTGGATGAGCTGCGCCTGAAAATCCTGGAAGTCCTGCATCGGGAGGGGCGTTCGCTGCTGGCCTTGAATGCCCTCCTGTTTGCCGATCGGGTTAACCAGCAGGTAATTGAGCGCAAGCTGCAAACCCGTGCCCAGCAAGCCCAAGACCTCATCGCCTCAGCCGCCCGCACCAAAGCGCTGGCGGTTGCCCTCAACCCCATCACCCTGCTCGATACCTTGGGAGGGCTGGCCATCGATGTCACCCTGATCCTGCGCCTGGCCCGCCTGTACGGCTGGCCCATGAGCACTGCAGGAGCCACACAACTGCTGCAGAAGATCATCCTCAGCATGCTCAGCCTGGGCGCCGGCGAGTGGGTGGCGCTGTTGGGCCTGGGATCCCTGAAAACCTTGCTGGGGGGATTCTCTCTGGGAGCCTACGGTTCCGTGGCCCTGACGCAGGCGGTGTTGGCCGGGTTTTCCTGCTATGCCATCGGCGAGTCCGCCCGCCGCTACCTGGCCCAGGGAGCCAGTTGGGGGCCAGAGGGCCCCAAAGCCGCCATAGCCCAGATTTTGGCCGATTTGGACGAAGCCTCGATTACCGCCCGCCTGCGAGAGGAAATCCGCCACAAAATCGGATTTGCTTTCCCCTGACCCTCTACAATCAAAAAGCCGAGCCGCGTCGTCCTCATGACCTACTGCCTTGGCATCATCACCCGCTTTGGCTTGGTGATGGCGGCAGATTCCCGCACCAACGCCGGGGTGGACTACGTCTCCACCTATCAAAAGCTGTTCGATTTTTCCGTGCCCGAAGAGCGGGTGATCTTGATCTGCACCTCCGGCAACCTGTCCATCACCCAGGGCGTTTTGACCGAAGTACAGCGGGATCTGCGCCAACAGGAAAGTTCCAATCTCCACACCTTCCCCCATCTCTACGACGTGGCCCGCTACCTGGGATCCAAGATTCGTTACATCCAGGAGCAAGACCGACCCTGGCTGGAAAAGGACGGTATCGACGCCCAGTGCAGCCTGTTGTTGGGGGGACAGATCCGAGGCGAGGAGCCGGCCCTCTTTTTGATCTACAGCCAGGGCAACTGCATCCAGGCCACCCCGGAAACCCCTTTTTTGCAGGTGGGGGAAACCAAATACGGCAAGCCAATCTTGGATCGCACCCTCTCCTACGAAACCTCGCTAGCAGATGCGGCCAAATGCGCTCTCCTCTCCATTGACTCCACCATGAAATCCAACATCTCCGTCGGCCCCCCCATCGATTTGGTGATGGTGCAAGCGGATCAGTTCAAGGTCACCCACCGTCTGCGCCTGCGCACCGGGGATCCCTACCTGGCCAAGATGCGCAAACTGTGGGAGAGCGCCCTCAAACAAGCCTTCGACCAAATGCCCCCCATCGAGTGGGACTACTCGGATCCAGCTGATCGGGAAGAGCTGCTCGACTGAGAGG
Organism: Synechococcus sp. R5-15; assembly: GCF_047462035.1. Taxonomy (NCBI): domain Bacteria; kingdom Bacillati; phylum Cyanobacteriota; class Cyanophyceae; order Synechococcales; family Synechococcaceae; genus Synechococcus; species Synechococcus sp. R5-15. Next base: position 7,491 of record NZ_JANSIK010000021.1, read on the forward strand.
AGGAGATTGGTAGGATAGGGGTTAATCCATCTCTGCCCAACCCCTGCCATGTCAGCCCACACCTTTCAAGACTTGATCTTTCGCCTGCAACAGTTTTGGGGGGAGCAGGGCTGCTTGATCCTACAACCCTACGACCTGGAAAAAGGCGCCGGCACCATGAGCCCCCACACGTTTTTGCGCGCCTTGGGGCCGGATCCCTGGCGAGTGGCCTATGTCGAACCCTGTCGCCGCCCCACCGATGGACGCTACGGTCAAAACCCCAATCGCCTGCAGCACTATTTTCAATACCAAGTGTTGATCAAGCCCTCCCCCGATGACATTCAAGATGTGTACCTAAATAGCCTGCAAGCTTTGGGCGTGAACCCGGCAGAACACGATGTTCGCTTTGTGGAAGATGATTGGGAATCTCCCACCTTGGGGGCTTGGGGCGTGGGCTGGGAAGTGTGGCTGGACGGCATGGAAGTAACCCAGTTCACCTACTTTCAGCAGGTGGGCGGACAAGATTGTCGCCCGGTTTCTGTAGAAATTACCTATGGGCTAGAGCGCCTGGCCATGTATCTGCAGGGGGTGGATTCGGTTTTCGATCTCTGCTGGAATGAGCATCCTTCTCTGGGACGGATTACCTATGGACAAATCTATTTCCAAAATGAGGTCGAGCAATCTTATTACAACTTCGAGTATTCCGATCCGGAGATGCTACTGGAATTGTTCCGGCTCTACGAAGCCGAGGCCAAGCGTTTGATCGAAACCACCCAACAGAAACTGCAGAAACAGGTGTTGCCGGATCGGTTGGCCGTGTCTCTGCTCCTGCCCGCCTACGACTATGTGCTCAAGTGCTCCCACACCTTTAACCTGCTCGACGCTCGTGGTGTCATTGCTGTAGCCGAGCGCACCCTCTACATTGGGCGCATCCGTAACCTGGCTCGACAATTGGCGGAGCTGTACGTTAGCCAAGCCGATCGACCGGGATCCAGCTATGCCCTGCGGCAACCGGAACCCGCTTTGGTTTACAGGGGTGCCTCTCCCCAGAGTTAATTCTTGAGAAAGGGATCCCACCTTTGGCTATGATGAGAGATTGGTGTCAGCAAGGTGCTGGCTGCCCAAATGGCTCTTGTGGAAAGTCAGTGACCTCGTTTTCATCCTCTTTTTCTGACCAGTTCACCTTACTTTTTTCGGAAAAGCTTTATGTTTTACCATCATCCCGTCACTCGGGTTTCCATCTTTATTGATGGCAATAATATGTTTTATGCTCAACAGAAAAATGGCTGGTTTTTCGACCCACGCCGGGTGCTGGATTATTTTGTTAGATCACAGCCGAATGTTGAATTGGTCAACGCCTTTTGGTACACCGGCATCAAGGATCCCCATGATCAGAGGGCCTTTCGAGACGCTCTGATCAGCATGGGCTTCACTGTGCGCACCAAGATCCTCAAAGAATATCGAGATGAAGACTCCGGTCGGTACTCCCAAAAAGCAAATCTGGATATCGAAATAGTAATCGATATGTTCAACACCGTTGGCCAGTACGATAGGATCATTCTATTTAGCGGCGATGGAGATTTTGAGCGGGCCGTCGAGCTGTTGCGTTCCAAAAACACGCTGATTACAGTTGTCTCCACCGAAGGGATGATCGCCCGCGAGCTGCGCAACGCCACCGACCGCTACATCGACCTCAATGACATTCGCCCCTACATTGAGAAGTTAGACAAGTAGTGCTTTGGGCAGGGTTCTGGACTGCTTCCTCTGCCGTCGGGTCAGACCCATAGCCTCCTGGCGAGCTGGCGACAACACCGCCTAAGTTCGTTCTGGCTTTTTCCATCTTCACGGATCCCATCCCTGCCACACAAGCGGCACGTCTGTTGTACCGGCTCTAGTCAGCGCTGCCGGAAAGGAGCTGTCCCGGCCAATTCCAGTAGGGTGCTCTGGTGTCCGGCAGAAGGGCTGTGTCTTCTCCCCTTGGCAGCCAACTTCTGGGCAACCTCAGTTCAGGCAGGGGAGCAGAGAGGCTAGCATTGTAAAAAATCTTTGCCCTGATCAGGTTTTTATGACCGGCGTTCCTGTCTCCCGCATTCGCAACTTTTCCATCATCGCCCACATCGACCACGGCAAATCCACCCTCGCCGATCGCCTCCTGCAGGAAACGGGCACCGTTTCAGCCCGCGAGATGAAGCCACAACTGCTGGACAGCATGGAACTGGAGCGGGAACGGGGCATTACCATCAAGCTGCAAGCGGCCCGCATGAACTACCGTGCCCAAGACGGCCAAGATTATGTTTTGAACCTGATCGACACGCCAGGGCATGTGGACTTCACCTACGAAGTCTCCCGCTCCCTGGCCGCCTGTGAAGGGGCGCTGCTGGTGGTGGATGCCTCTCAAGGGGTGGAGGCCCAAACCCTGGCCAACGTCTACCTGGCCCTGGAGAACAACCTGGAAATTATTCCGGTGATCAACAAAATCGACCTGCCGGGGGCCGAGCCGGAGCGGGTGATTGCCGAGATTGAGCAGGTGATCGGCCTTGATTGCAGCGGGGCAATCCTCGCCTCTGCCAAGGTGGGTATTGGCATTCAAGAGATTCTGGAGGCCATTGTGCAGCGGGTGCCGCCCCCACGGGATACGGTGGCGGAGCCCCTGCGGGCCTTGATTTTCGATAGCTACTACGACGCCTATCGCGGCGTGATCGTCTATGTGCGCATCATGGACGGGGAGGTAAAAACGGGGGACAAGATTTGCTTTATGGCCTCTGGCCGAGAATACGAGATTACCGAGCTGGGGGTGATGCGTCCCAACCAAGAGCCGGTGGATGCCCTACATGCGGGCGAGGTGGGCTACATGGCCGCCGCCATCAAGAGCGTGGAACACGCCCGTGTTGGGGATACCATCACACTGGTGAATCGCAAAGCTCCTGAGCCCCTGCCCGGCTACAAAGAAGCCAAGCCGATGGTGTTTTGTGGCCTGTTCCCCAGCAGCTCCGATCAGTACGCCGAACTCAAAGAGGCTCTGGAAAAGCTCAAGCTCAACGATGCTGCCCTGTACTTTGAGCCAGAAATTTCCAGCGCCATGGGCTTCGGCTTCCGCTGTGGTTTTCTGGGCCTGCTGCACATGGAGGTGGTTCAGGAACGCCTAGAGCGGGAGTACAATCTCGATCTGGTGATCACAGCTCCGACGGTGGTGTACCAAGTTACCCTCAACAACGGCTCTGTGATTCGGGTGGACAATCCCAGCAAGCTGCCTCCCCCCAACGAGCGCACCAGCATTGAGGAGCCGATTGTCAGGGTAGAGGTGATTCTTCCTGAGGAATTTGTCGGTACCGTGATGGAGCTGTGTGAGACCAAACGCGGCACTTTTAAAGACATGAAATATCTGGCGCAGGGTCGGACTACGCTGGTGTATGAGCTGCCCCTGGCGGAAGTGGTCACCGACTTTTTCGACCAATTGAAATCACGCACTCGTGGTTATGCCAGCATGGACTACCAAATGATTGGCTATCGCGCCGATGATTTGGTGCGTTTGGACATTTTGATCAACGGCGATGTGGTGGATTCTCTATCCACGATTGTGCATCGGGATAAAGCTTTTTATGTAGGCCGTTCCCTAGTTGCCAAGTTACGGGAGCTGATCCCACGCCATCAATTTGAAGTGCCCATTCAGGCGGCAATTGGCTCTAAAGTGATTGCTCGTGAAACCATACCAGCCCTGCGCAAAAACGTCTTGGCCAAATGCTACGGAGGAGATGTGACCCGCAAACGCAAGCTTTTGGAAAAACAAAAAGAGGGGAAAAAACGCATGAAGGCGGTGGGAACGGTGGATGTGCCCCAAGAAGCGTTTATGGCCGTGCTGAAGCTGCAGAATGACTAGGGCCATGGGCACTCAACTGGGGCGGGAAGAGGTGTTGGCCTGGCTACAGGAGCGGGTGTCTCCTCCTCGCCTCCGCCATATCTTGGGGGTAGAGGGGATGGCCCGACAGCTGGCGGCCCACTACGGGCTGGATGAGCAGAAAGCTGCTTGGGCAGGGCTGATGCACGACTTGGCCAAGGCTTTCCCGCCGGAGCAACTGTTGCAAAGGGTGGCTCAGGAACGGGAGCTGGATGAAATTGAGCGGGCCGAACCTCACATCCTGCACGCTGAGGTGGGATCCCTGGTGGCGCGGGAGCAGTTTCAGGTACAGGACCCGGAGATTTTGGCGGCCATTGCCAACCACACGCTAGGGCAGCCCAGCATGGATCCGCTCAGTTGCGTGGTTTTCGTGGCCGATGCCCTGGAGCCGAATCGGGGCAACAGCCCAGAATTGGAGCGGTTGCGGCAGATGGCTTTTGTAGATTTGTCTAAAACCGTAGTGGGAGTATGTGACTTGAGCCTAAAATTTTTGCTAGACCGGAATCAGGTGGTTCATCCGCGCACACTCATGACTCGGAATCATTTTTTGTTACATCCTTTAGAAAAAGCTGTGTCTCAAGTTAGCTCAGTCGTTTCAGGAGGGTTTTAGTTGCTACATCTCATGCCTGCCCCTGCTGGGGATCCCATCTATTGCATGGCGCTGAGTGCAGCTCGCGCGGCAGAAGAGAAAAAAGGTGGCGATATCGTTCTGCTGGATGTATCCCAAGTCTCCACTTTGGCAGATTACTTTCTTCTGGTCAGCGGCTACTCGCTTACGCAAGTCCGCGCCATTGCCCGAGCAATTGAGGAAAAGGTTTGGGACGAGTGGAAACAAACTCCGCGCCGCATCGAAGGGCAGGAATCGGCCTCTTGGATACTGATCGACTATGCCGATCTCATTGTCCATGTGATTATGCAACAGGAAAGGGACTACTATGACCTAGAGTCTTTCTGGATCCAGGCTCAGCGAGTCGATCTGCCCATAGCAGGCTAAATCTATTTGTTTTGGATCCCTGGATTTGGCAGTTCTTCAGAGCTTGGAGCCAAGGGAAGAGTTGCTCTTTACAACTCTTTAACTGCCTTCCAGGGCCTCCTTGACAGACAGAAGTTTTAGTCAATTGTCAAGAAATATGTAAGTTTCTTAATATTCCCGCAATTTCTTACACAGTCACGTGTTAGGGTAGTGAATGACAAATAGCTGAGTAAGATCTTCCTGCCTTTTGCAGTCGAGTTTCTATAGTCTTTGTTAAACGCTCTACCTTGTTTCTCTTGAACGCTGATAATTCTTCGTTGGTACTGAATACCAGCAAAAAGATTTTCCAGCTGCTGATGGCTCCTATTGGCTGCTTTCAGCGGCAAGTGGAAAGGCAAACGAGGCGAATAGAGGAGGCAAGGATTGGCTGCACAAGAGGATCTTACGAACGAAACCGCAACTTCTTCCCGACGGCAGACTTAACTGCAACCGGCTTAAATGGTCGGCTTGTAGGCAAAATCCGGTGCCAAAAGCAGCGGAGGAAGATGGGGAAGCAGCGTTTTTTGTTTAATGTCTGTTTTTAAGAGCGACAGGGATTTTTAGGAGGGACATTCATCATGGAAAAGATGTTGGTTAATATTGTTGAGTACCTGGCATTGGGAGAACTGGAAACTATCCTCTCCACTGAGCACCCCCATCAACAGGTGTTTCATGACGCTAGGGAGCGGGAAGCGATGATGCAGCAGATCCTAAACCGGGTCCCCGCCATCTACATGTGGCTGGCTGCCGATGAGTGTCCCAGCCGCGATCAACTCAATTCCTCTGAGCTGGAATTGCTGCGGTCCGTAGTGCGGGATGTGGTCAATCAAAAACTCCAACAAGCCTCTTTTGGCCTTGACCCCTATGCGGGATCCATGTCAGAGGTCTTCTACGGATAGAGGGGGCGGGCTTAAGCTACACTGCAAAGGCGTTGCCTTAGCTTGTTGCCTCTGCCCATGTTGCCTGTTTACTATTCCGATATTTTCCTCAGCCACGATACTGGGCCATTTCACCCCGAGCGTCCGGCTCGCTTGCAGTCCATTGTTAAGGCGCTGCGTGGTGCCCCTTTTGCCAACCAGTTGGAATGGCGGGATCCCCCCTTGGCGGAGCTGGCAGAGCTGGAGCGAGTACACTCGCGTCGGCACATTCAACAGGTGGCTGAGTTGGCAACAGCAGGTGGGGGACACATTGATGCCGACACTGCTCTCTCGGAGAGAAGTTTTGAAGCGGCGCGCCTGGCTGTGGGAGCTTGGATTGCCGGCTCTGCCTCGGTTTTGACCACCGCTCAGCCAGCGCTGGTGCTGTGTCGTCCGCCTGGGCATCACGCAGAGCCAGAACGGGCAATGGGGTTTTGTTTATTCAGCAACGCAGCCATTGCGGCGCTGTGGGCGCTGGATCAGCCGGGGGTGAAGCGGGTGGCGATTTTCGATTGGGATGTTCACCACGGCAACGGCACGCAGGCGGTGGTGGAGCGCTATCCCCAACTGGCCTATGCCTCCATCCATCAGTTTCCCCTCTACCCCGGCACCGGCTCCGCTCGCGAAACCGGGATCCACGGCAACCTCTGCAACGTGCCTTTGCCTGCTGGCTCGGATTGGTTGGCCTACAAAAAGGCCCTCGACGAGAAGATCTTGCCGTTCTTGCAAGCGTTCCAGCCGGATTTGCTGCTGGTGAGCGCCGGCTTCGACTGTGCCAAAGGGGATCCCCTGGCCGGTATGCAGCTAGAGCCGGAAGCCTTTGGCCGCATGGCCCGCCTTTGCCTGGAGCAGGTGACCCGCAAAACCCTCTTCGGCTTGGAAGGCGGCTATAACCTGGACAACCTGGCGCGCGGCTGGCTGAGCCTGGCCCAAGCTTGCCTGGAGAGTTAACCTTTCCACTTCACCTTGGGTAAAATCTGCCGCACATCCACCCGATCCTTGTACTTGAGAGCAAAGTTGAGCAGCGAATCCAAGAGGGAATCGGACAGATAGTGGGGCTGGAGGCCCAGGTCTAGGAGCTTGGTGTTTTTGGCGTTGTAGTAGTGCTCTTCCAGCTCGACGCGGGGGTTCTCCAGGTGGTTGATTTCCACCTTCAGGCCCATGGTGGCTCCCGCCTTTTGCACCAGCAACGCCAGTTGCTCAACACTAAATTGCTCTGTGAACTGGTTCATCACCCGGAATTGGCCCGGCTCGGCAGGGTGAGCAATGGCCAGCTCCACGCAGCGCACCGTGTCGCGGATATCCAGGAAACCGCGGGTCTGGCCGCCCTTGCCATACACTGTCAGCGGATGGCCCACGGCCGCTTGAATGCAGAAGCGGTTCAGAGCTGTGCCGAATACGCCATCGTAATCGAGACGGTTGATCAGCACCTCGTCCATGCCGGTTTCTTCTGTGAGCACGCCGTATACCACCCCTTGGTTGAGGTCGGTGGCCCGCAGGCCCCACACGCGGCAGGCGAAGTGGATGTTGTGGCTGTCGTGTACTTTGGAGAGGTGATACATGGATCCCGGCTGCTTGGGGTAGGGCAGGGTATCCTTGCGGCCATTGTGCTCGATGGTGATGTACCCCTCCTCAATGTCGATGTTGGGGGTGCCGTACTCACCCATGGTGCCCAGCTTCACCAGGTGGCAATCGGGAAATTCCTCTTTGATGGCGTAGAGGATGTTCAAGGTGCCCACCACGTTGTTCACCTGGGTCATTACCGCGTGTTCGCGGCTGATCATCGAGTAAGGGGCAGAGCGCTGCTCGCCAAAGTGAACAATGGCCTCCGGCGGGAAGCGGCGCATGCAGGAGATCAGGGCTTCGTAGTTGGTAACGTCGCAGACAAAGATGGGAATGTCCTTGCCGGTTAGCCCCTTCCAGCGATCCACCCGTTGCTCTAGCTGGGCAATGGGGGTCAGGGTAGAAACCCCCAGTTGCAGATCCCAGAGGCGGCGGACGTAGGAATCGAGAATGGCCACCTCATAACCCCTGTTGGATAGGTATAGGGCCGTCGCCCAGCCACAGTATCCGTCACCACCAATAACCAAGACTCTCATTAGGGAAGCAAAATTCGGCTGCAGACGAATCTACCAAGTTATGGCACCAAAGACAAACTCTCCTGGGATCCCTTTGAGCGCTGCATGGCTCCTCATTCGATGCGAGGCGGGTTATCCAGGGTATAAACCACAGTCTCGGCGGCAATGGCGCGGCGCAGGTGAGCTGGGACTTGGTAGAGGCCCAGAAGGGTGATGCCATCGATGAATTGCAGTGCCCCTCGCTCGGGATCCAACTGTTGGCTCAGAATCTGGTCGATCTGCTCCGGTTCTGGCCTGGGGGAGATGGGATCCTGAGCTGCCAGGGCAAAACCCAGCGGGCCACCGTAGGTGGGGGCATAGATGGAGTAGGGCTGCACAGCGGCAAACACCGTTTTCAGGGTGCGAACAATGCGGGTGTGTTGATGAAGCTCAACCGGCCCCGTCGGCCCGGCTTGGATGGTGAAAGCCCCATCTGGCTGCAACTTGGAGCGGATCTGGCGGAAAAACTCCTGGGTGAAGAGGCGGTAGGCAGGGCCGGACTCAATGGGATCGGAGAGATCAGAAAGGATCACATCCCAAATGGGGCCTGTTTCTTGGAGAAAATCCAAGGCATCGGCAATCACCACCTCCACCCGCGGATCTTCAAAGGATCCCTGGTGCATTTCCGGCAGGTGCTCTCGGCAGGCTGCCACCACCTCCCCATCGATGTCCACCATCACCACCTGCTCCACCGAGCGCCAACGCAGCACCTCCCGCAGCGTTGCCCCTTCTGCCCCCCCCAACACCAGTACCCGCCGGGGGATCCCGCCCGCTTGGACAACCTGCACCATAGCCGGATGAACCAAAGCCTCGTGGTACAGAAACTCATCCACGGTAGTGGATTGCCAATGCCCATCCAGCATCAGACCCTTGCCGAAGGCCCCCGTCTCGGCGATCAGCATCTCCTGGAAAGGGGTTTTTCGGTAGGCCAAGATGCGCGTGACGGCACGGGCGGTGTAGTCCCAAGGGGTAAAGTACTCCTGAACCCAGAAGAAACTTCTCGGGCTGCTCATAAGCACCTCGCTACAGCTTTTTCCAGCAACATAGACTGACCTCTGGGGTGAATCGGATCCCACCCAGCCTACAGATGGCCCCCATGACAGTTTGGAAAAAGCTGCGATTGGCGAAGATCTCAGCGCCTTCGTCGGGTCGCTTCACAGGTGAGCACCTCAGCCGAGTCTGGGGCCTCTTCCAGGAGTGTCGGTTGCGCGGTGCGGCGGGGCACCTTGCGCAGGGAATATCGTCGCGCTTGAAACACGTCGATCAGATATTCACAGGCCGCTTCCGGTCGGGTGTGGCGACCACAGGTGAACACATCCACCGCCGCGTAGCCCGCTTCGGGCCAGGTGTGAATGGAGATGTGGGATTCCCCCAAAAGAGCGAGGGCTGTAATCCCCTGTGGCTCAAATGAATGGCACAGCTCTCCCAAAAAGGTGGAGTTGGAGCGTCTCGCTGCCTCCCGCAAAGCCTGTTGCACCAGAGAGGCATCATCCAAAAGTTTGGCCGGGCAGTCGTAAAGCTCCAGGATACAGTGGATCCCGATCAGAGCTGGAGACCTATCCCCTAATTGGCCAGATAGTGTGTGCAGCATACTATCCCCTAATTGGCCAGATAGAACAGATTAGAACCAGAGGCTGCACAGAAAGCGCAGCTTTACCATTGTCTCACAATTGTCATACTCCCCTGGCTAAAGGCAGGGGATTCTGGTTCCTGGTTCTGCGACAGCACTTACCATGTTGGGTTGCCCCTCCACAGCAGCGGTGCTCATCGCGGCAGCGGGCCGTAGGCCTTTCTCCCCAAGCGTTCCCCCTTTCGGGGCGGTTCCCTTATGTCCTAAGGTACCGTTGTTCCACTCCTCACCCAACAGCTCCAACCCTTTGCGCAGGATGTTGATGGCCGCATTCTCATCCCGGTCGATCACCACCCCACACTGCGGGCATTGATGGGTGCGAGTGGACAGCGTCTTCTTCACCCGGTGGCCACACCGAGAACAGTCCTGACTGGTGTACTGGGGCGGCACGGCCACCACCACCTTGTTGAAGACCTTCCCGTAGGAGTCCAGCCACCCGGTGAATAAACTCCACCCGGCAT
>NZ_JANSIK010000022.1:0-12094 GCF_047462035.1 Synechococcus sp. R5-15
GGCGTCGGCTACGGTCGGCGCTATCCTTCCCCGCCCTGAAGGACGGGGCTTGCCGCGCCTTTTGGTCAATGGGATCCCTCTCCTCAGGGCACGACCAACACCGGGCAGGGGGAGAGATCGATCACGCGGTGGCTCACGGAGTTGTTCTGCCCCTCTCCAGATAGGGTGAGGCCGCGGCAGCCCATCACAATCAGGCTGATCTCCAGCTCGTCTGCCACATCACAGATGACAAAAGGTACCTTCCCCTCTCGATACTCACTCTTGACGTTGCTAAGGCCGATTTGATGCAGGCCAGACTCCGTTTGCTTAAGCAGGTTGTGGATGTTCTGCCGGGCTTGCTCGGCTCGCTCCGGGTCAAGCTCCGTATCATCCAGCACAGAAAGCAAATACACTTGGCTCTTGTAGCGCTGTGCTATGTCCGCCACCAAGGGCAAGGCGTGGCTGGTCTCACGCGAGTTATCGATGGGAAAGAGCAGTTTGTCGAACATAGCCGAGGATCCCAACGGTCGACCCCAGTCCCTATCCAAATTCAAGTTCAAGGCGAAGGCTGACTTTATTCTACCAACTTTGCCGGGGGCTGAAGGATCCCAGCCCATTTTCCTATTGTGAGGGGCTCGACCTTAGCCGCTTGGCATCAACCGGAAACGGGAGCCCTTTTGGATAAGCAGTAGAAGACGCCCTGCATACTGCTCATGGGAAAGCCCGACCTTTTGAAGCTGTGCTTGGCTGGGGTTTACGCAGTTCCTGCCGTTGGGCCACTTCCAGATCAAGCTAAACGGCAATTGGGATCTAGAGCCGCAGAAAAGGTCTCCTGGATCTGCTGTTGCTGCAGGGATCCCTCGGGCAGTTGCCTATTGTTTTTGACAAACCTGGCATTCCAACTCGCTGTCAGGGCACCATCCACAAAATCTGCATCTGATAAAAGGCTCAAAGTTTGCTGCAGTTCTGCCGTGTTGAGAACATTGCCAATACACAAAAAATATTCTGGAAACCCAAAAAATCAGAAGAGGCCAAATCCTCAGTAGCATGAAAGTTATTCCTATGTAAATCTTATCTGGCTTTGATTGCCTCTTTGGAACGAATCGGTAGAAATGGCCAGCGGAAAATCGAGCGCACTTCCCCCCTCTGCAGACCTCAACCGGTTAGAGCGTGCAAGGCTCCTGTTGCCCGCCGCAGAAACCGCAAGAGAAGGTTAAGCTAAGGCTCTGTTGGCCCCTGACCATCAGATTGGCAGGATGGGTGTCATGTTCCAGATCCAACCCCTGACCCCGGAACGGATTGCCCGTATGGCGGCGGGAGAGGTGATCGACTCTCTGGGGGCAGCCTTGCGGGAATTGCTGGAAAATGCCCTCGATGCCCGGGCCACCCGCATTCAAGTGGAGATCTGGCCGACTCGCTGGCAGGTGCGGGTGGGGGATAACGGCCACGGGATCCCGGCTTCGGAACTGGAGCAGGTGGCCCGTCGCCACACCACCAGCAAACTGGAAGGTCGCAGCCTGGGATTTCGTGGGGAAGCCCTGCACAGCCTAGCCCGCTTGGGATCCCTAGCTATCCAAACCCGCCACGCTGACGATGCTCACGGCTGGCTGGCCGCCTACGACCGACAGGGGGAGCTGATCCACAAGCAGCCGGCAGCCACTGCCTTGGGAACGGTGGTCACGGTTGCGGATTTGTTTGCCGACTGGCCGCTGCGCCGTCGGGCCTTGCCTCAAACTCGCCCGCTCCTGACCCTGGTGCAGAATGCAGCCCTAGCCCATCCCTGGGTCAGTTGGCAGGTGCATCAGGAAGGGCAATTGCTGCTCAGCCTCTGGCCGGGAAAATCTCTGCAAGATCTGCTGCTGCAGGTGTTGCCGCAGTTGGATCCCACGGATCTGCGCTATCGGCGGATCCAGGATGGGGATAGCGATTGGGAAGTGGTGCTGGGCCTGCCGGATCGCCTGCATCGCCCTCACCCCGATTGGATCCGCGTAGCCGTAAACGGGCGGTTCGTGCAGATGCCCGACTGGCAACGGCTGATCCAGTCGGTTTTTCACCACGCGTTGCCTCGCCACCGTCATCCACTGGTGGTTGTTCACCTGCGCCTGCCCCCAGAGCAGGTGGATTGGAACCGTCATCCTGCCAAAAGCGAGCTCTACCTGGAGAATCTGACGGCCCGCCAGGAGCAGTTGCGCCAACACCTGCACTCCCTTCTGCAATTGGGATCCGAGCAGGCCAGCCGCCGCTCTGTGCATCTGATCCGGGCCAGCGAGGCCAAGGTGGTCTATCGAGTCTCGCCCGATCTCCAGAGCCGTTTTCCTCCCTCTGACCGCCCAACTTCTCTCCTGCCCCCCCTCAAGGCGCTGGCCCAACTGCATCGGACCTACATCTTGGCAGAGCACCCCCAGGGGTTATGGCTGGTGGAGCAACACCTGGCCCACGAGCGAGTTCGCTATGAGTACATCCGGCAGCATTGGCAACTGGTGGCACCGGCGACGCCCGTAACGCTGCAAGGACTATCGCCCCAAGCCCTGGAGCGGTTGGAGCAGTTGGGGCTGGAGCCGGAACCCTTCGGCCCCAATACCCATTTCATTCGACGCCTCCCTTTGGCTTTGGATTCGGAAGATCCAGAAGAGGTACAGGGATCCCTGCTAGAGCTCAGCCGCTGTCAAGATTTGCAGGCAGCTCAGGTGGCGGTGGCCTGTCGAGGGGCCTTGCGCAATGGGATCCCGCTGACCCTAGAGCAGATGCAAAAGCTGTTGGAAGCCTGGCAGCGCACCGCCAACCCCCACACTTGCCCTCATGGTCGCCCGGTCTACCTGGCCCTGGCAGAAAAAGATCTGGCCCGTTACTTCCGCCGCCGTTGGGGCCTCTGCGACCGGCCTATCTCCGACTCCAAACTGGGATCCCTATGGGAGCTGGATCCGCTGGGAGACAGGTTTGCCGCCCAGGTGCGCTCTTCTGCGTCGGATCCCACGGACGAGCCCAGCTCCACCCCACTATAATCGGGGGTGTCCAACTGCTGAAACCCCTGAAACTCCATGGCTTCTTATCTCAAACTCAAAGCCCAAGAAGAGACCTGGCTGCAGCGCCATTCCCGTCTGATCTTGGCGATCTTGGCCAGCCTGGGATCCCTGCTGACGGCCTATCTCACCTACACCAAGCTGACGGAGCAGCCCGCCGCCTTCTGCACTGGGGATGGAGGGTGTGACCTGGTGCTCTCCAGCCGTTGGGCAGAGTTTTTGGGGATCCCGACAGCGGCTGTTGGCCTGCTGGGGTTTCTGGGAGTCTTGGCGCTGGCGGTGCTGCCGGATGGGCTCCCATTGGTGAAGCGGTGGCGCTGGCCGGCCCTGTTTGGCTTGGTTTCCGCCATGACCGCCTTTGAGATGTACATGCTTTACCTGATGGTGGCAGTGCTACGGCAATTCTGCATGTACTGCACCACCGCGATCATCTTGGTGGCAGGGCTATGGCTGGTGACCATGCTGGGCCACCGCTGGTTGGATTGGGGCAAGCTGGCCTTCAGCTACATTCTGGTGGCCTTTCTCACATTGGTGACCACGATTGGGGTGTACGCCAACCAAGTTCCCCCGCCTAGCCCCCTGGCGGTAGGGTTAGCAGCCCACCTGCGGCAGATCGGCGGCACTATGTACGGGGCCTATTGGTGCCCCCATTGTCAAGACCAAAAGGAGCTGTTCGGATCGGCTTTTGAGCAAGTGCCCTACGTGGAGTGCTCCCCCAACGGCCCCGGCACTCCACAGGCTCGAGAATGTACAGAAGCGGGGATCACCAGCTATCCCACCTGGATCATCAATGGCCGCACCTACACAGGCGTTCGCTCTCTGGAAGCCTTGGCGGTGGCTTCTGGCTATCCGCTGGAAGAGGGCAGATAAACCTCTGGGGTTGGGGTGAGGATGTGAACTCGGTTGCGCCCTGCCTGCTTGGCCTGGTAGAGCGCGCTATCCGCCTGCTGCAAGGCAGCTTCCGGCTCCAGGCGGTAGTCTTCGCTGAGCACGACCCCACCGATGCTGAGGGTAACCGGCAAGCTGCGCTTGGGGGAGATGTCAATGGGCCGTTTGGCAATAGCCTGCCGCAGAGACTCTGCGTAGCGACCGCAGCGGGGGGGGCTAAGCCCGGGCGTAACGCAAACAAATTCTTCCCCACCATAGCGGTAGAGCAGGCTGGAGGGCCGCAGTTGATTTTGCAGCCGCCCGACGATGGCCTGCAGCACACAGTCGCCAATGTAGTGGCCGTGGCTGTCGTTGATTTGCTTAAAGTGATCTACATCCATCATCAGCAGGCAGAGATAGCGGTAGCGAGCTTCCCCGCGGGCTCCCACCTGCTTGAGCAAATGGGGCAGTGCCTGATCCAGAGCTCGTCGGTTTAGCGCCCCGGTCAAGGGATCCGTCAAAGACAAAGACTCCAACAACTCATTGCGGGCTCGCAATTGCCGGTTGGCCTGGGCCAAAGCTTGGGTGAGCCGCTGGAGACGTAACCCTGCCCGCACCCGCGCCCGCAGCTCCTCGGGATCGACCGGCTTGGTGATGAATTCATCCGCCCCCGCATCCAGCCCCTCTACCCGAGCCTCAACTTCAGAACGGGACGTGAGCAAAATGAAATAGACGAACTGCCCTGCTGCGGATCCCTTGAGACGGCAACAGAACTCTACCCCCGACATCTCAGGCATGACCCAGTCGCAGATCACCATGTCGGGCCACTCGCTCTCTTCCAAGCTTTGCAAGGAATCCCAAGCTGCTCGGCCGCTTTCCCAGCTTTCCACGTAGTACTGGGAGCCTGTGAGAACATTGATAATGTAGCAACGAACCACTGGGTCATCATCGACAACCCAAATGCGGGGGGTGCGAGCCGGAACAGAGCTCCAAAAGGCTTCTTCTGCAGGCCCAAGAGCCGAACCAGAAGGGTGGTATACAGAATCCAAGCCCTCCAGATCAAGGGATGACATAGTCTGATGACATAGTCTAAAGAGGAGCGCTCCATTGCAGCCAGATCCCAATCCTAGCGCCAACGGCTAGTTGGAACCAGAGCCGGGAGCGGCCAGACAAGCATGGTTGGAGGCCCGCTCACGGAGCGCAAGGTGCAGTGCTTCCACAAACTGCCGCACCCGAATCGGGTCGATCATGGGAAAGGGATCCGAATAGCCTGCCGGCATGCCTGCGGAACGGGAAGACCGCTTCAGAGAACTGGCCACAATTACTCCATCTGCCCGTCGGATCAGGCTGCCGATGTTTTCAGCAGTAGCCCCCGAGCCGATGAGCAGCGGCACCTGAGGAGCAACTTTGCGGGCCAGCTCCAGCTCCTCCAGAAGGGGTGGCTTGCCGGTGGCCCAGCCGGAAAGGATGATGGCATCGGCCAGGCCACGTTCCACCGTGTCGGTGATGGCCGCATCCAGACTGATGGGACCTAGGGGTTGGGCGTGTTTCACCAGCACATCGGCGAAAATCTTGATATTAGCCCCCAGCTCCCGGCGATAGCGCAGCAGGCGGTAGGCATTCCCCTCGATAATGCCTTGGTCGGTCACCATCGCCCCGCAGAGCACATTCACCCGGATGAACTGCGCCCCCACGCAGGCGGCAATTGCCAGAGCACTGCAGCCATCGTTGCGCAAGACATTGATCCCAACCGGCAGCGAGACCAGGGTTTTCAGCCGCTGGACGATGACGGTCATGGCGCTGACCACCGCTGCGTCCACCCGATCCTTGGCAAAGGGGGCATCGTAAAAGTTCTCGACAAGGATCCCGTCTACCCCTCCTGCAGCCAGGGCAGTAGCTGCCTGTTCTGCCTGAGCGATCACCCATTCCAAGTCCCCCCCCCAGCGGGGTGAGGTGGGCAGCGGCAACAAATGAACCACCCCAATGACCGGATGGGGGGTTTTGAAGAGGTGTTGCAGCAGGTTCACCGGCAAGCTTCCTCAGGGATCCCTAACGATCTTACGCCTGGATCTGACCCACAGGGGTATTCTCTGGGGGAAGTGTAACATCAGGGCTGGGGGGAGAAGAGCGGGCTAGGCCTCGGAGCAATTGCGGCACCATACCCGGCCCTTCGTAAACCCAGCCGGTGTAGACCTGCAGCAGGCTGGCTCCCGCTTCCAGTTTCTCCAAGGCGTCGGCCAAGGTGAAGATGCCCCCCACTCCGATGATGGGCAATTTTCCTTGGGTGGAGCGGTGGATGTAGCGGATGACTTGGGTGGAACGCTCCCGCAAGGGGGCACCGCTGATCCCGCCGGCTTCTGCAAGGATTGGCCTAGACTCCGCTGGTGCGAAGGGGATCCCGCGGCCAGGCAGGAAACGGGTTTTCAGGTTATCGCGGCGCAGGGTGGTGTTGGTGGCCACAATCCCGGCCAGTTGATGGTCTTGGGCCAGCTCCAGGATGCTGTCGATGTCGGGCCAGTCCAGATCGGGGGCGATCTTCACCAGGAGGGGTTTTCGCTTCTGATTTTCCCGCTGTAAGGCAGATAGGATGGGCTCCAGTTGCTCAGCAGCCTGCAGGGATCGCAGCCCCGGCGTGTTGGGGGAGCTGACGTTGACCACAAAGTAGTCCCCCAGCTCCTGGAGCAGCCGGAAGCTGGCCAGGTAATCGGCAGCTGCTTCTTCCAGGGGGGTGATTTTGGCTTTGCCCAGGTTAATTCCAATGGGGATGGGACGTTGCTGTAGCCGGCGCAACCGTTCCGCCAGAGCCGCCGCCCCTTGATTGTTAAAGCCCATGCGATTGAGGGCAGCGCGATCTTGGGGCAGTTGAAACAGGCGAGGTTTGGGGTTGCCCGGTTGGGGCTGAGGAGTGACGGTGCCCACCTCTACAAAACCAAACCCCAGGCTGGGCCAGACGCCCAGAGCCAGGCCATCTTTGTCGAAGCCCGCAGCCAATCCAAGGGGATTGGGAAAGGTAAGGCCCCACAGCGACACCGATAGCCGGGGATCCCGGTAGCAAAACAGTCGCTCCAGAGCCGATAGGATCCCGGTGGCCTGGGTGGTATCGATCCAGTGCAAGGCGCGCAGCAGGGCCATCTTGACCGTTTCTGGATCAGCTCTCAGCCCAGAAAAAAGAAGAGGCCACAGCACATCTCGGTACAGGTTCACCGCAAAGACCCTCTACAGGTAAACTGCCCCTTGGCTGTAGCTTGCTTCCGCGTCGCAAAAATCGGTGAGCAACTGATGGACTCCGGGCTCACTGCCAGCTAAGGGATATCCCATTGCAGCACTCAACGGTAACCTCTCTGGGCTTGCTCTTTGCCGGAGATGGAGTCCCTTTGCCGCTCAAGGCTGGCTCCCCAAACTGCCCCCAAGAGTAAGGTTACCAGCAGGTGAATGCGGCCATCCAACATCACCACGTCCAAAAGCCCTGAGGCAAAAAATGCCGTCAAGGCCAGCAGCATCCCCAACAGGACGCTTTCTTGCGAGCGCCGCCAAGCTTGCCATCCCCGCGCCAAAATCCAACCCCACAGGATCAGATGGCCCAGCAACAGCGGGATCCCACCCTCAGCCGCCAGGTGCAGGTACAAATTGTGGCAATGGCCCAGCAGCTCCGGCGGATCTTGAGCATTGTAAAGAGCGGCAAAGCTTTGCCAGCCCCAACCGGTCAAGGGCCGCTCCTGCACCATCTGCAGGGCGAATTGCCAAGCATCCAGCCGGTTGGCGGTGGAACTAAAGTAGAGCGCTTGAGGATCGAAGGTGTCTGCCAGACGGCTCCAAATCAATCGGGGCACTACGGCCCGCCAGCCCGGCCAATCCCAAGCAGCAGCCAAACCGGCCAATCCCAGACCGGCCAAGATCCCGATCCCCCACCAACAGCGCCGTAGGGCCAGCCCTATCACCAGCGCCAGCCCCCCCGCTCCCCAGCCGTTGCGAGAGGCCGTCAGCAGCAACAAGAGGGATCCCAGCCCCAGCACAGCTCCCAGCCCTACTGCCTGTGGCCAGTCTCTATCGGCTCGATCCAGCCACAGCCCTGCTGCCAAGCACAGGTGGATCACCAGGTAGATGGCTAGGATATTGGGGGAAGTAAAAGCTGCCGCCGGTCGCTCTCCCCCGGCAACCCCCGTGATCCAAACCGGCCCCAAGAAGAAGTGCCCCTGCCATTCCCACAGCACTTCTCCCCAACCCAAAAGCAGCATCAGCCCGCTGCCCAACACCAACATCTGGGCCAAACGCCGACGGCCTACAGGATGGAACTCCGTCCCGCTACCGCGAGAGGCCAGCGCATCGGCAAAGGCCGGCAGCATCAACAAAAAAGGCCAGTAGTTGAACATCCCCGGCAGGCTCAGTCGCCAATCCTCCCCCCAAAAGGCCACTCCCACCGCAGCCAGGCTCAGGAGAGCCGCCAGTCCAAATAGAGGATCCCGCAGGATCCGGCCACCGCAGCGGGTATAACCCTGAATCGTTCCCACCAAAGCCAACAGCAAGCTGGGGGCCAGATTCACCGGGATCAGCGCCGCTGCCGCCAGCAGCCAGCCCCTCGGCTGAGAGGGCAAGGGATCCGGCGATAACTCGGGAGACAAAACCGGTGCCGAAGAAGACATCACTCATCCTCAAGGGGGATCCCTGGCCTTACCCGCCCCTGGCCGAAGTAACGCCCAAATTGCAGCTCGTACACCTCATCCTCATCCTGGGTTTCTACCCACAGCTCCGAGCGGGCATAGCCCACGCACAACAGCCCATACCCCTGCTCCTTCAGCTCCCGCGAAATGCCCATTGCCTCCGGCTGATACAGGGATCCCCGCCGTACCCGCACCGCACAGGTGGTACAGGCGCCATTGCGACAGGCAAAGGGCAGTTGGATCCCTTGGGCCTCGGCGCTGGCCAAAATGTATTGATCCGCCGGCACCTGGATTAGATAGTGAGTGTCCCGTTGGCGGTCATGGATGTGAACCGGGTAAGAAGGGACAGAAGAGGAAGAACGCATGGGGAAGTGGCCTTTTTGCAGAGCAGAAATCTTTTTCATGATTCCACAGGATTTTAACCACTACCCCACCAAACCTGAACCGGCTGGGGATCCCCAGGAGCTGAAGCCGATCTGTTGGTGGGTCTAAAGATAAACAAACAGACCCCGAGTTGGTTGTTGAGATAAGCTACAGGTAGGCCTCCCAAGGAGAGCATCCCATGCTGGAAACCCCCAATGCCAATCTGGCTTCACTGGAAAAACCTTCGCCTTCCCTCTCTGCCGAAACCCTCAACAAGCTGATCGAGAGCAATGCTGAAAGTCGGCCTTGGGGCAGCTTTACAGTGCTGGAAGAGGGCCCTGGCTACAAAATCAAGCGGATCGTGGTGCTGCCCAAGCATCGCCTCAGCCTGCAGTTGCACTACCATCGCAGCGAACACTGGATCGTCGTTGCCGGCACCGCCAAGGTCACCTGCGGAGATGAAGAAAAGCTCATCACGGCCAACCAATCCACCTACGTGCCCCCTTGCACCAAGCATCGCCTGGAGAACCCTGGCGTCATCCCTCTGGTGATTATCGAGGTGCAAAACGGCCAGTACTTGGGCGAAGACGACATTGTCCGCTTCAGCGACGACTACGCCCGGGTTAACGGTGGGCAAAAGTAGCCAATCCCAATGGCCTAGGCGAGCTCTTCGCTGCTGAGGATCGCGATCCTCTAGAACAGCATCACCAGCAGGGCAACCACTAACAACAGCACAGCCCACATAGCCTGCCAGAAGGGATGGTAGCTGGTGATGAGCTGGCCATGGCGGCTTTGAAAGCGGGCCAGATCCAGGTAAGGGGCCACCCCCCGTCGGAACCACCCCACCGCGGATCCCTCTTGGCCGATTACCCCCCCTGCCTGGCGCGCTCCAAACAGGAAGTTGCCCAGCGGCCCAAAGCGGGAAGCATAGCGCAGGAAGATCATCCCTGTCTCATCCTGGAACTTGAGATCGGAGCCGAAGCGATAGCCCGGATCCCCCCGCCCGATCACCCGCCCCTCCAACTGCATCGGCAACCCGCGCAAGGGGCTGGCGTAGGGATTGCTCATGGCCTTCAACACGGTCAACGCTGGCGGGTTTTCTAAGCTGGGGTACATCACTGTCATCTTCAGCAGCAGGCCCAAGCCCACCCCCATCAGGGTCAGCCCGGCAAACATTTCATAGAAGCCCACCTGCAAGGCCGGGATCCCGAGCAGCGCCCCCACAATCGCCCCCAGCCACTCGGCGTTCAACAGCAGTATATCCAGCAGAAAGTTCCCGTAGAGCTGTTGCCGGTTGAGCTGCTTGCCCTGGGCAACCACGCTGGCCATATCGAACTCCACCGGCAGATCCAGTTGCTCCGCATAGGTGCACAGCGCCCGCACCCGTTTGCCCGTGAGGGGATGGGTGGAGTTCAGCTCCATCCACCAGGCCCAAGGGTTAAACAGATCCCACAAAAATACCCTGCCCACCTGGCCGGGATCCGAGGCAACCCGGTAGGCCGTCCCCGCCGTAACAGCCGCCTTGGCATCGTAGATCCCCAAAGCCCGCGTTCCTTCCAGCAGGCGAGCACTGCGCTGTCGGGTTTCCTCATCCCGCTCCCGCTCTCCCTCTTGCACAATGCCGTAGGCAATTTTCACCAAAGCCCGCGAGAGCCCATTGGGGTTGCCGGTGGTTTCGGCGGCAAAGTGATCGGCAAAGTACTCCCGCACCCGCGACAGATAGAGCAATAAATAGGAGCCAGCCACGTAGAAAAAGTAGGCGACCAAGGCCAGGGAGCGGAGGCTGCCCCTTTTGCCGTTGTCGCGCGCATCCCGCATGTAGACGTAAAGAAGGTAGAGAATCTGCACCAACGTGGAAGCCAGGGTCATGACGGCGAAATCCCAGTGGATCACATGCCCCAGCTCGTGGGCATAGACCGTAGCCACCTCTTCATCTTCCAAGTAGGTGAACAACCCTTCGCTGACGACGATGCGGGCCGTATCCGGCAGGCTGCCGTAGGTAAAAGCAGTGGGGTTTTGGTCGCGGATCAGCCCCAGCTTCGGCTGCTTCAGCTTGTACTGGCGGCAAACCCGTTGAATCACCTCTGCACTCTCTGGGCTGCGACGCCCAATTTCCGCCAAGCTTACCCACTCGGTGCCATAGAGGCTGTGCTGGATCCAGTCCATCAGCCAAGGGGACAAAAAGAAGATCAGGGCATTGAAGGCGAGGGTGAGCAGAATGGCGAAGATGAAAGAGCCCAGAGAGAATCCCCCCTCTAAGCTGCCCAAGACGGTCAGGAAAAGCACAAACACCATACTGAACAGCAGGCTCAGGGTCACACCTGAGGCCGCCGTCAGGTTGCCGGCAAAGCTGGCCAAAATCAGCGAGACCCCCACCTGAGGCGCGCGGTAGCTGCGCTTGGTTTGCCCAATTTTGAGACCTGAGGTGGCGGGATCCAATTCCGCTAGGGTGCGGCTGGGGTTGAAGCAATAGCGGCTCAGCCAAACGCTCAATAGACGCAGCTCGTGAGGATTCAGGCTTTTCAGAGGCTCCAGCCACAAGGCCGCTTCCACCGATAACATCACCGTCGAGACGGCGCTGGGATTGCGAAACAAGGTGGGCAGGAGGGGCAGAACCTCCTGCTTTTGCCCAGAAGTGAGGCCGTGAAAACCCAAAACCGCCTGGCGGAGCAAACCAGGCGGCTGAGGAAGGTCGGCGGTAAGCAACTGGCGATCGCTGACAAAGCAGTAGCGGCTTAGATCCGGACTCTCCGGGGACTCCGTCCCACTGACGGGTTCGCGAGAGGGTCGCGTAGCGGTAAAGTGCTCTGCACTGCTAACACGACCGGGATCCACCTTGTCTGTCGCCGGCTCCGGATCCAGCCTCACCTGAGTTTTCCAGTCGGCAGCCTGCTGGCCCATGGGGCGGCTGTAGAGGGCCAACCGTTTGACTTGGGGGTAGCGAGTGGGAATCGTCTTCTGGAACCAGGCCGTCAACTCCTCATAGTTGAGAGCAAGGCCGGCAGGGCGGTTGATCATAATGACAAGGGCATAAGCCTTGGGGCTGTCCCGGAGCGGTTGGGCTTTGGCCTGTAATCTAAGGTGGGGATTGGCCAGCGCCTGCTCCAGCCACTGCACC
This sequence comes from Synechococcus sp. R5-15, assembly GCF_047462035.1. Classification (NCBI taxonomy): domain Bacteria; kingdom Bacillati; phylum Cyanobacteriota; class Cyanophyceae; order Synechococcales; family Synechococcaceae; genus Synechococcus; species Synechococcus sp. R5-15. Next base: position 12,006 of record NZ_JANSIK010000022.1, read on the forward strand.
ACTTCCTGTTCGTTCATGGCCCTGATACATTTACGCTGAACACTGCTGAACATCACTGTTCAACTATGCAGCGATAGCATTCTGTTTGT
>NZ_JANSIK010000023.1:0-26891 GCF_047462035.1 Synechococcus sp. R5-15
TTTCTGCTTTGCTTTGGCTACCATGTTGGCAGACTCGAAAGTAAACAGAAAGATCAACTGGTAGTAATCCATACTGAACATATTATACATTATTTTCAGTATAGTTGAGCTTATTATTGACTAGAGTCATGCTCCGCACCGCTAATCGGCGGCAATAACAGCCCGGTAGTAGCCTTCCAACTGTTGGGTGGCTGCCGACCAGCTCCAACGTTCTGCCTCTTGGCGGGCTTGCTGTCGGAAGAGCTGTCGCTGCCCGACGCTGCTCAGGAGTTGCTGGGTAACCTGGACAAAGTCGCTATCCGAATTGGGATCGAACAGAAAGCCATTGCGCCCACTGTCCACCACATCGGTAATGCCGCCGCAGCGGGGGGCGATCACCGGACAACCGGCAGCCATGGCTTCCAACAGAACCAGCCCCAAGGTCTCGGTGCGGGAGGGGAACACGAACAAATCCGCCGAAGCAAAGGCCGCTGCCAGAGACTCCCCCTGCAGATAGCCCGTAAACACCACATCGTAGCCGGCAAAATGTTGCTCCAGGGATCCCCGCTCTGGCCCATCCCCCACAATAGCTAGGCGCGCCTGCGGGATCCGCTCTAGCAACACCCGGATCCGCCCCACTTCCTTCTCAGCCGAAAGCCGCCCCACATAGAGCAAGAGAGGCCGTTCCGGTTGCCCTGCGGTGAGCCGAGCCCGCATCTCTGGACTGGCAGCCTGGGGATGAAACAACTCCGTATCCACTCCCCGCTGCCACAGTTGCACCCGCTCAATGCCGTGGGCGCTCAGCTCGTGCATCATGGCCGTCGAGGTGCAAAGATTGACCCGCGCCAAATTGTGCCCCAGCTTCAGGAGATTCCACAAAACCCCTTCCAGAAAGCCCAGCCCATAATGCTTCAGATACTTCGGCAGATGGGTATGGTAGGAGGCCACCAGCGGGATCCCCATCGTCTGGCTGTAGTAGAGGCCCCCCAATCCCAAAACTGCCGGGTTCACCACGTGGATCACATCCGGTCGGAAACGGCTGAGCAACTTGCCGATGGCCGGGCCGGGGGCAGCCAGCTTCAACTCTGGATACAGAGGCAGCGGCATCCCCGGGATCCCGTAGACCCGTGCCCGTGCAAACCGCCGGGGGGCTCCCCGGGGCGCGACGATGAGCACCGAGTTACCACGAGCGGTTAGGTGACGCACCGTGTGGCAGAGGCGGGTAACGATGCCATCCACCTTGGGCAGAAACGTCTCCGTAAATAGGGCTATGCGCATCAGGGATCCCAAGCCTACTGTTATTGCTCCGCAACGCTGCTGCGACCGCGCCACTCGGACGGAGTCCTCAAAGACTCTAGAATGAGTGTTGCACAAAACGACAACGCCGCTACGACTTCCGTCAGCAGACTTGAGTACCTCACTCCACCGGTGCAGAGTAGGGCATCGGCTCAGGTTCGGTGAAAGTCTGCACCTGGCTTTGGCCCAGCGTGTCTGCGGCGGTTTTGCTGATCAACAGTAGGGTCGCCGCCAGGGCCAGCCCGATAATATCCCGCCACATGCTCCACTCCTCAGCTCCTCACTCCTCTTGCCCATTACTGTAGCGGCGGTTTTCTCGACTTGGCAGGGATAGAGGACGGATTTTTACATAACACGAACCACTGCCAAAATTGCGGCTTTGCCCCCTGCCGGCTAGTCCCGGAACGTCAGCTGCAAGCTGGTTATCAGCAGCACCAAAGAAGAGACCGCCATCACCCCTCCCCAAAACCAGTAGGGCAAGAACAAGTTTTGGGCAATCTGGCTGGAATCGGAGTGGATCACCTGCCCGTTGATCACAGCAGAGGCCGTAAATAAGTAGTCAAGCTGGTGGTAGGTGCTCACACAGGCCTGCACCCCCAAAAACTGTGCGGCAAAGCCCCGCAACCAAGGGGAAGCCCAGCAGCCCACCGCCAAGATCCCCAGCCCAATAGCCGGGATCAGCAACAGGCCAAATAGAGAGCGCACCCAGAGCACCGCCGACAGCAACAGCAGGGATCCCAAAGCCAACAACCCCAACTGGGCAGTACCTTGACGACGAGAAGCCAGGATAAAAACCGCCCCGGCCATTGGGGGCCCCATTGGCCCACCGGCGGCCACCAAAGCTCGACCCACCGGCCCCAAAAACAAGTGCCCACTGTGAAAGGCCAACCCCGACCCGTCGGGATAGATCTCCAGACGATGAAACTCCCCACCCAACAGCACTGCCGTCAAGCCGTGGCCCATCTCATGAAACCAGGTGGCCAGAATCGTAAAAGGGTAGAGGATATAGTTGCCCCAGGGGAGCTGCCAGAGCAAGACCGTCAGACCTGCAGCAGCCACCAACCAAACCAAGCTGTGCCGGCCAGGTTTCTCGGAAGGGGAGGGAGGCAGCTCAAACTGAGTCATAGAGCAGCAGTGGGTAGACGGAAAAAAGCCTAAAACGCCTCGTCTTCTTAGACGACTGCCGGCAGAGGAGAGTTCCAAGCCAACCCCGAGAAAATCCAGAAAAACATATGTCTCAAACCAGTTTGCAATGGATGTAGGTCAGGTAGGCTGAAAAAGACTCTGAGGGATCCCTGGCGATGGCCACCTTCCTGCGGGATTGGAGCTATCAATTTCCTTGGCTTTACCGCAGCATCAGTCGCGGGGCTGCCCTGGCAGTGGGCGGATATGAGCGGTTGCGGAGATTGCCCATGCAAGGGATCCAGATTCATCCCCAGGATCGGGTGTTGGATCTCTGCTGTGGCCCGGCTGAAGTGACCCCACTGTTGGCGGAGCTGAGCCAGCAGGTTATTGGGTTGGATGCTTCACCAAGAGCCCTGGCAGCGGCCCGCAAACGCCTCCCCAAGGTGGAATTTGTGGAAGCCTTTGCCCAGGATATGCCCTTTCCCAATGCCAGCTTTGATTGGGTGCATACCAGCTTAGCCCTGCACGAATTGTCCTTCGCAGATTTGGAGCAGGTGCTGCGGGAAGTGTGGCGGGTGCTCAAGCCGGGGGGAGGACTCTTGATCCTGGATCTGCATGCGCCTCGGCAACCCCTGATCTGGCCTGGTCTGGCCCTCTTTCTGGCCCTTTTTGAAACCGAGACCGCTTGGGAGCTGCTCAAGCTGGATTTGCCCGAGTATTTGCATCAGCAGGGGTGGCAGTCCATCCGGCAAACCTTGCACGCTGGGGGAGCCCTACAGGTGATCCAAGCCCATTCGCGATAGCAGCCTGCCGAATGAGCTGCTCAACGCGCTCCACACCACTGACGAAAACCAAGAGAGATGGCAACCCTAAACAGGCCCAAAAGACTCTAGCCTTGATGCCAGAAGGGGGTGCCAAGGACGGGCGTACTGGGCTGAGCTGTCTCCTGAGGGATCATGGCCCCGGCAAGGTAAGCTCGGCGGCCTGAACGCACCGCTTCTGCAAAGGCCTCAGCCATGACCACCGGATCCCGAGCCAAAGCCACTGCCGTGTTCAGCAGCACCCCATCAAACCCCCACTCCATCACCTGGCAGGCGTGGGAGGGCAGACCCAAGCCAGCATCCACGATCAGCGGCGCTTCAATCCGTTCCCGCAGCAGGCGTAAGCTGTAGGGGTTGAGGGGGCCTTTCCCGGTGCCGATGGGGGCCGCCCAGGGCATGACCACTTGACAGCCGACATCCAGCAACCGCTGGCACAACACCAGATCATCGGTGCTGTAGGGCAACACCTTGAAGCCGCGCCGGATCAGCTCAGCCGCTGCCGTCGGCAGTTGTAGGGTATCCGGCTGCAGCGTGTAGTCATCCCCAATCAACTCCAGCTTGATCCAGTCGGTGCCAAAAACCTCACGCGCCATCTCCGCCGTCGTGATCACCTCCTGCAGGCTGTGACAACCGGCGGTGTTGGGCAGAACCGGGATCCCCATCTTCTGCAACAGAGCCCAGAACCTCTGGGAAGTTTCTGGCCCCAGTGCCCCTTGCCGCCGCAGAGAAACCGTCAACAAACAGGGCTGCGCGCGCGCCACCGCCTGCTCCAAGATGGCCGGCGAAGGGTAGCGAGCCGTACCCAACATCAGGCGGCTGGGCAATGGTTGGCCATAGAGCACCAAGGGATCCTCATTGGCCCAAGTGGAGGGGGAAAGCTGGAGAAGGGTGGACATTGTCGGGGCAAAGTCAGGACAGAGCAGGAAGCAAGGGGGGCACTAGCCGCCAGCAACCGGAGTGACGATCTCCACCTGGTCGCCTTCTTGCAGACGGGTTTGCTCGTGCTGCGCACGTGGCACAAACTTCAGATTAACCGCTACCGCGAAAGGGCCGCTGGCCCCCACCTGAGCCACTGCTTCGGACAAAGTGGTGCCTTCCGGCAAATCGTAAGGCTTCTGGTTGATCAAGACACGCATGGCGACAGGGACTCACCGGAAAAAGGGGCAGCCTGCACCTGAAAGGGGATCCCAAGCTGCTGGGCCAAGCGACAACTGCCCTGGTGAAGATACTCCAAGACAGCATCGTGGATGGCCGGGGAGATCAGAAAGCCATGGCGATAGAGGCCGTTGATCTGCAACAGGCGAGGTGAGCGCTCCACCACGGCTGGCAAATGGTCTGCCAAGGTGGGACGACATTGGCTGCCTAATTCCAGGATACGCGCTTCGGCAAAGGCAGGATGTACGGCGTAGGCGGCGCTGAGCAACTCCAGGGCGGAGCGGACGCTCACCGGCGAGCGATCCTCAGATTCGATTTCAGTGGCCCCCACCACAAACACCTGACCCGGCTTGGGAGCGATGTAGATCGGGTAGCGAGGGTGCAACAGCCGGGTTGGGCGCCGCAAAGAGACTTCTGGGGCATACAGGCGCACCACCTCACCCCGAACTCCGCGCAGCAGTTTTTGCCCGCCCCATTCTTTTTGGGATCCCAGGCCGCGGCAATCCAAAACCCACCCACCGGTTTGCTGCTGCCAAGCTTGGGCCTGCTTCAGATCCCAAGGGCAACCCCACTCCACTTCCACCTCGTGCTGCCGCAACTTGGCCAGTAAAGCTGCCAACAGTTGGCGGTTGTCCAGTTGGCCCTCTTGGGGAAGATACAGACCCTGCACAAATCGCCCGGCTACCGATGGCTCCAGCTCCGCAATAGCCTGGGCATCCAGCGGCTGAGGGCGGGGGAGATGCGGGAGGTGTTCCCCCACAGCGGCCAGCAGGGACGAGAAACGTCTGGCTTCCCCGGCATCTTGGCGGTGCCAGAGGATCAGAGTGCCTTCTTGCTGAAAGAAAACCGGCTGCGGCAAGCTGGCCAAAAGAGAGGGCCAACGAGAAAGGGCGTAGTATCCCTGGGCCACCACACTGGCTTCGGCGATGGCAGACTCGGCTAGGGGAGCCAGCATAGCAGCGGCAAAATGGGCAGCACTGCTCTCAACAGCAGCAGCAGGAGCCGCCTCCACAATGCGGACGGGATGCCCAACCTCGACAAGGCTGGCGGCCAACAAACGCCCCATCAGCCCAGCCCCGAGGACAAGGATGGGATCCCGCTGCGCTGCCCAAGGCAAAGTGATCCCTGCCGCGTCAGCGGCGGGGAATGAGCCCGTCAGACTGGCTGGCGGGTCTGGCGGAGAAGAGGAGGGTGAAAGGGTCAAAGTGCCCTGCGCTGCTGACACAATGGATTCCATACTGGATCCCATGATAGGCTTTCCAGCTCGGCGATGAATCTGCTCCCACCTGTGCCTGCATTTGTTGATGGAGTGCTGGGCCAAGCTTCGCTGGAACGCCTTTTCACTTGGAGCTTTTTGTTTGATCTCGCTGTTGGTCTCCGGGATCCGTCTGGGGGTGCCGGTGTTGCTGGCGGTGTTGGGGGAGGTGATCACGCAGTGTTCTGGCATTCTCAATTAAACCGGAATGAAACATTTCCCTCTAGCCCCCTTCTCCCTCTGAGAGAAGGAATGGGGGTGAGGGCAGTGGCGCGGAGCGTTTAGGGGGTGTCTCAATCTAGTTTGAAATGACTATAGTTCCCCTCTCCCTTGGTGGAAGAGGGACTGGGGGCGAGGGGGGATCCCTTGGGCTGAGAAGCGCCAAGGGTGGAAGTCCGTCAGGCAGTGTAGTAGGCAGTGCCTTTATTGACGAAGTCCAGTGTGTAGGCAGCCCGGTAGTTGATGGTTGGCTCAAATACGCCGGCCACCGTCATGCTGTCGAAGAAGTCTTGCCAGCGTTTGTCGGTCATGGCGCCAATGCCTTTTTCCAGCGCATCGCCGGACAAGATGATGCCGTACTCCTGCAGTTTCTCGAAGCTATAGGCCAACTGGGCATCGGTCATCTCCGGGTTGTCCTGCTTGATCAAGCGATAGGCCGGACGGGGATCCTCCAAGAAGCTGTACCAGCCTTTGATAGAGGCATCCACGAATCGCTGCACCAAGTCGGGCTTGGTTTCCACCAGTTGGCGACGGGTTTCGATGGTGGTGGCATAGGGTTTGTAGCCCAAATCCGCCAGGAGGAAGACCACCGGCTCAAATCCCCCTTCCCGTTGGATGGCAAAAGGCTCGGATGTCAGATAGCCTTGCTGAGCTGAGCTGGGATCCGCCAAAAAGGGGCCGGGGTTGAAGTTGTAGGGACGAACCTGATCGTCGGTGAAGCCAAAGCGGGCCTTTAGGTAGGGCCAGTAGGTGGCAAGCCCCCCTTTCGAGACGAAAATGGGCCGGCCCTTGAGCTCTTCAAAGCGCTGGGTGCCGGGGTGGGTCATGATGATCTGCGGGTCTTTCTGGAAAATGGCTGCCACACACACCAAAGGGATCCCTTCTCGCACAGCATTGATCACCCCTGTGCTTCCCCCCATGGCAAACTCGGCAGCTCCACCGGCCAAAACTTGGGTGATGTTGATGCCAGGGCCACCCATCTTGATGGTTACATCCAGGCCATGCTCGCGGTAGATGCCGGTCGCCACCGCCTGATAGAAGCCGCCATGTTCCGCCTGAGCATACCAGTTGGTAGCATAGGAAACGCGATCCAGGCCGGATCCCTGAGCCACGATCAGGGTGGGAGAGGGTTTGCGCTGAGCTTGGGCACCCCCTGCCGCCAACAGACCGCCCCCAAGGGCTGCGGCCCCCACCTTGAGAAGTTGACGGCGGCTCAGAGCGTTGGTGTTCGAGTCAGAGGGTTGAGACGAAGCCATAATCCATTCTCCCTAAGCTAATCCTTGCAAGGTGTGAGGGGGCCAAAGATGCAGGTACAGCCTATTGAGGGGCTACGGATACGGTTGTAAACCTACTTGTTCTAAACCTCATCGGAGTCAAGCCTCAGAAACACGATGTTTTGTATCCCTTAAGTTTTGTATCCCTTAATTTGTGAACAGGCTGTAACTTGCGACACCCCATTAAGCCAGAAACCCTTGGGCAGAGCGGTATCTCCGGCTACCGGCACTTGCAGACGAGAGCCATTGGCGTTCGGTTCCATCGGCGGGAGGCCAAGCTGCCCTGGGGCCAGCACCTCAGTTCGCAAATGGCAAGAGGAACAAAACCCGAAACCAACCTTGCCCCGATCTATCCCAAACCTGTAGCCACCGAACATGACCGGCGCTCGAAGTAACCTGCAGATCTCATTCTGCCGCAATCTTGCTGGGTCAAAGAGCCCCACCCCTTGAGCATTTGCCGGAGCTGTTGGCAATTTATCCCCGGTCGGGATGGAGTTGCGGCCAATTGGAGAGCTTGCTTTCTAGAGCTTGCTTTCTGCTAAGGCAACCCGCTATGCTACCGCCCAGATTGAGGCATTCTCCCGTGGCAAGTCAGCAGCTTCGTGTCTATGTCCCCCCTCACCCGCTCATTAAGCACTGGCTAACCGTGGCTCGGGATGCGGAGACGCCCATGCCCCTGTTTCGCACGGCCATGTCGGAGCTGGGCCGCTGGCTAACCTATGAGGCGATGCGGGAGTGGATCCCCACCCAGACCGTTCAGGTGCAAACCCCTTTGGAACCCGTTGCCGCAGAGGTCATCGCGCCGGATACCCTGCTGGGCATTGTGCCTGTATTGCGGGCTGGCTTGGCGATGCTGGAAGGCTGTCAGGCCCTTTTGCCCCAGGCGCGGATCTTTCACATTGGCATGGTGCGGGATGAGGAAACGCTGCAGGCCAGTTGCTACCTCAATCGCCTTCCAGAGCGGATCCCTGAACAGATGCGCATTCTCATTCCCGAGCCGATGTTGGCCACCGGGGGCACGCTGCTCTGGGTTTTGGATGAGCTAAAAAAACGGGGGGCGGATCCCAGCTTGGTTAGAATTGTCAGCGCATTGGCAGCGCCCCCAGGGTTACAGCGGTTGGGATCCCACTACCCAATGGTGCAAATCTTCTGCGCCATGATTGACGAGCGGCTGAACGATCGAGGGTTCATTTTGCCCGGGCTGGGGGATGCAGGGGATCGCGCCTTCGGCACAGAGAACTAGCCACTGACCCACTCAATCTGTCTGTCTTCTCTGCTGCTGGTTTTTGAGCCAAGATCTTCGGCGACACACGCATTCTGGAGTGCTCAATCGAGCTTTTACCACTTCTGGCGCACGGATTGCCCATTCACCCAGATGCTTTGAGGGAGAGCATTTGAGGCTAATCCCCCTCAGGTTGGTCAAGCTATTGGATCATAGGTACTGTAGGACGCTTCAGCCGGTCGTGCTGCTTGAAATTTTGACGGGGCCAGCGCCTTTCCCTTTCCTGCACCTATGCGACTTGTCCTTACCAGTTTAGATGGCAGCTTGCTGGATCTAGAGTTCAACAGCTATGGTGCTGCCCGACAAGCCTTGGCTGCCCTAGAGCGCCGCTCCATTCCCTTGGTGCTCTACAGCCTGCGCACCCGCGCTCAACTGGAACATGTGCGGCGGCAGTTGCGCCTGGAGCATCCGTTCATCTGTGAGGATGGCTCTGCCGTTTACGTTCCCGAGCATTACTTCCCGGCGGGCATCCTAGACGAGCAGTGGCAACACCGACCGCCCTACTACGTGTATGCTTTGGGTCTGCCCTATTCTCGCCTGCGCAGCATCCTGCAACAGGTGCGTCAAGAGTCCCACTTGGATTTGATCGGGTTTGGGGATTGGACTGCCTCTGAGCTGGCCGCTGCCACTGGGATCCCTTTGGAAGAGGCAGAGCGGGCGCAGCAGCGAGAGTACAGTGAGATTTTCAGCTATTCCGGGGATCCCGAAACCCTACGGGAAGCTTTTGCCCAGCAAGAAGCCAACCTCACCCAACATCTGCTGCGGGTGCGTCAGCTCCACTTCTCTAGCCTGCCGCAATGGTATCTGACCGGATGGATGCAGCCAACGATGGCCGCAGAACCCAATTGGTTACCGGGGGAACAGGCGGTGCGGCGGCTGCTGGATTGCTATCAACGGCATTTGGGCCCTATCAAGGCTTTGGGCATTGGTTGTTCCCCGCCCGATGTGGCCTTTTTGCGGTGGACGGAGCAAAAAGTGGTGCTTCCCAGCCCAATTGCGGATAGCCTCTGGAGTGAGGCCCTGCCCCAATGGCAATTGGCTCAGCTCCCCGGCCCAGAGGGGTGGAATGAAGTGGTGTTGATGTGGTTGGAGGAAACAGATCATGGTGATGAATAGGCAGCAGATTGGTCGTCAGGCTGTACCCTTAGGCCTGAAAACGGTGGGGTGCCTGCTGAGCTTGGCGGTGGCCATGCCTGCCCACGCGCAACCGCCCATGACCCTACTGACAGGGGAGCCGACGGTCGCCCAACTGAAGGAAGACGGAGCTCGCTATCTGCAGATGGGCTTCCATACCTTGGCCATCAACGCCTACCGGAGCGCAATTGAACTGGAAGAAAAAACCTTGGTGCTGCCCAGCGAACGGGATCCCGATGTGCCTTTTAACCTCGGCTTGATCTACGCCCGTCAGGGCAAGCTGGCGGAGGCCCGCGCTGCCTTTCAGCGCTCGGTAGAGGTGGATCCCAGTGGCTTTAAGGCTCGCTATCAACTGGCCTTGGTGGATCTCAAGCTGGGGAACCTGGTCGCTGCCAAAGAGCAGCTCACCCTCTTGGCCCATGCCGCCAGCAACCATCCCGAAACCCACAGCCATATTCAAGCTCTGCTGGCCACTCTGGAGTCTGTTCCCTTGCCCGGCCAACAAGGGGAGAACCCGGCTCGCCCTCCAGCCGTTGAGTCAGAAGCCGCCAAGCTTTTGCTCGAACCTCAGAAAACAGAAACAGCCGCCCTGCCCACCGCAGCTGAGCAAAAACCGCCAGAGGAGACAAAACCTCTCTCGACTCTGCAGCGGCTACGTCAACGGGAGCGGGACTAGAGCCCCCTCTAGTTTTAACTATTTCTTAAGGCATGGGGCCGGCTGCCAGGGATCCCACTGGTCACCGGGCCTTGGGCTAGGCTCGCCCCTTTTGGGGATCCGACTGAGAATCCTCGGGCTGGGGCCCTTTGGTGGTGAACACCGTGGTGAACATCATCAGCATGCCTCCCCCCAAGATCAGCAGGGCTAATCCGCCAAACATCCAATTCATCCAAGCTTGAACTTCCATGGGGGAGCTCTCCAGAATACGAGAATCCATTGGGCAGTTTTATCCTACATCTGGAGAAACGGTGCCCAGCAGCTACTGATTGGCTCGGTAAAGCAACCCCAGCCCTACGGCGGCACAGATCAAGTTGGGCAACCAAGCCGCCATTGCTGGCCCCAGCGTCCCAATTTGTCCCAGCGCCTGGGTGATGAACAGCAGCACATAGAAGGCAAAGATAATCAGCACACTGATGCCCAACCCCAAAGAGGAACCGGTGCGCTGCGGGCGCAGCCCCAAAGGCACCCCAATCAGGGTAAACGCCAGACACGCGAAAGGAATGGCATACTTTTGGTTGAGGCTGACCTGTAGACGACGCACCCGTTGCAGATCGCCAGAGCTGGCGATCACCTCGATGTAATGCTTCAGCTCCCGAATGTTCATTTCCTCAGGGCTGCGAATCTCCTGAGCCAGCTCCAGCGGCGCGCGAGGCAGACGCAACTCCTGCCGGCTGAAGGTGGCAATGTTGCTGTAGGTGCCATCCGGAGAAACGATGTAGTTGGTGCCATCCTCAAACACCCAAAGATTCTCTTGGGGATCCCAGCGCCCCCGCTGGGCCAGCAGAATTTGGTTGAGCGCCTCGTTGGAAAAATCCAGGACGATAATGCCGCGCATTTGCTTTCCATCGAAGCTGCGGGCGTAGAACTGACGGGTTAGCCCTTGTCGCCGGGAAAAGGTGCCGTCCGGCTCAGGCATGAGGATCTCGCCAAATTCTTGGTAGAGGATATTCTCCCGCCGGAAGTCCGGATCCCGATTTAAAGCTCGGTTCAAAGTCGTGGCCGCTTGGCGATTGCTCACCGGCACCACCAGCTCATTGAACAGAAACGTTAACGTCGTCACCAGCAAGCTGAGGACGAGGGCAGGCACCATGAGGCGGTAAAGGCTCACCCCGCATCCGCGCAAGGCCGTGATCTCGTTGTCGGCAGACAAGCGCCCATAGGCCAGCAACGTCGCCAGCAACATGGACATCGGGAACGTCAAAACGATGATCCCCGGCGCCCGCAGCACGAACACCTGCAAGGCTGCTGAAATCGATAACCCTGCCTCCACCACCAGGCGCACCAGCTCGAACAGGGATCCCACCGCCATCACCAAGGTTGTGAAAGCTCCCACCCCAAAGAGAAACGGCAGCAGCATCTCCGAGAGGACATAGCGATCCATCAGGCCCACCGCGCAAACGAGGGAGAGCCTGTGGTCAGGCCGCTCGCGGGAACGGGCAGGAGGGAGAGAATGAAGTTTCACGCAACCCAAGGAAGTAGTAGGCAGGACAGCCGAAGGCTGTTAACGACTCTAGACCGGAACACTGGGCAATGAAAGGCTATCGCCTTCCTTTCTCAACCTAACCCGCCTATGATCGACCCCAAGTAAGCTCAGGCATAGAATTGGGCCGGGTTTGTCTTGGGAAGACTTTCGACATGGTTTCCTCCTCTTCCCCCTCCTGCAATCTTAGGAGTTTGCTGGAGCGGCTCCTGGAGCTGCGGCAGCAGGTTGTAGAGGGATCCCAGAAATACTTGGCCGCTTGGGGCTGCCTTACGAGCCCTCCTGCGGCCATCCACAACCTGGCGCGCTACCTGGCGCTGCGCCAACAGGATCTGCGCAGCTTGCAACTGGAGCTGGCGGCTGCGGGGCTGTCCTCGCTGGGGCGCTGTGAGTCGCGGGTTCTGGAGAGCCTGGATGCGGTGATTGCTATTTTGGCAGCCACCCAGGGTTTGACCCATACGGCACCCAGCTATGAAGAGTTTTACGCCGGGGATACGGCACTAGAGCAGCACGCCGAGGCGCTGTTTGGCCCCCCTTCTCCCCATCGCCGCGCGCGCATCATGGTGACCCTGCCCAGCGAAGCCGCCGAGCAGCCGGAGCTGTTGCTGCAGTTGTTGGAGCGGGGCATGAACGTGGCCCGCATCAACTGCGCCCACGACGAGCCCTCGGTGTGGGAGAAAATGGTGGCCCACTTGCGCCAGGCCGAAGCCCAGACCCAACGGCGTTGCAAGATTTTGCTGGACCTGGCCGGCCCCAAGATCCGCACCGGCCCAGTGGCCATGCCCCCTGGCAAAACCAAGGTGTACCGCGGGGATCGCATCCTGCTCACCGCGAAGGTTCCTGAGGCCAGCGCCGATATCTCCTGCCAGGTGACCTGCAGCCTGCCGGAGGTTTTGGCGCACCTGCAGGTAGGGGCAAGTGTTTGGATCGACGACGGCAAAATCGGCGCCCGCGTGGTAAGGATCGAGCCGGCAGGCGTGGTGCTGGAGGTGGACAAAGTTGCCCCTCAGGGCAAGAAGTTGCGAGCAGAAAAAGGCCTCAATTTTCCTGACAGTCAGCTCCAGATCCGTTCCCTTACCGACAAAGACTGCCAAGACCTCGACTTTGTGGTGCGGCATGCCGACTTGGTGGGCTATTCCTTCGTCCAGCAGCCCGCGGACTTGCAGTTGCTGGTTTCTGAGCTGGAGCGGCGGCAGGCTCGCCCCGATCTGGGCTTGATCCTCAAGATGGAAACGCAGCGGGCGGTGAAAAACCTGCCGGCCTTGATCGCGACCGTTGCCGGCTGCCGGCCCCTGGGGGTGATGATTGCCCGCGGCGATCTGGCCGTGGAGATCGGTTGGCTGCGCTTGGGCGAGATCCAGGAGGAACTGCTGTGGATCTGCGAGGCAGCCCAGGTGCCGGTGGTCTGGGCTACCCAGGTGCTGGATCAGCTCACCAAGGAGGGCTTGCCCTCGCGGCCTGAGCTTTCCGATGCGGTGATGTCTGCCCGCGCCGAATGTGTGATGCTCAACAAGGGCCCCTACCTGCTGGAGGCGGTTGCCCTCCTGGATGAGCTGCTGGCCCGTATGCAGACCCACCAACACAAGAAAAGCCAACGTCTGCGGGCTCTGTACTCTTGGCGCTAGAGGCGGAACTTCTCTCCTAGGTAATACTTGCGCACCAAGGGATCCGCCGCCAGCTCCGCCGCCGTGCCCTTGGCCAAAATGGCCCCGTCGTTGAGGATATAGGCCCGGTCGGTGATCTCCAGCGTCTCCCGCACGTTGTGGTCAGTAATCAAAACACCGATGCCCCGTTGCTTGAGCTTGGCCACCACCTCCTGAATATCCGCCACCGCGATGGGATCCACCCCCGCAAAGGGCTCATCCAGCAGCAGAAATTTCGGCCCGTGGATCCCAGCGGCCAAGGCACGGGCGATCTCCGCTCGGCGACGCTCCCCCCCCGATACCTGCAGGCCCAGGCTGTGGGCCACGTGGGCGATGCGAAACTCCTCCAGCAGTTGGTTGAGCCGCTGCTGCCAGAGGCGGCGAGGCACCCCCGTTTGCTCCATGATCAGCAGCAGGTTGTCTTGGATACTGAGGCGACGAAAAATACTCGGCTCCTGGGCCAGGTAGCCGATCCCCAATTGGGCCCGGCGATGCATGGGCAGGTGGGTAATATCTTGGTCATCCAACCAGACATGGCCGCGGTTGGGCTGGATCAGGCCAGTCATGATGTAGAACGTGGTGGTTTTCCCCGCCCCATTGGGGCCCAGGAGCCCCACGATTTCCCCCTGCTGAATGTTCAGGCTAACGTCGCTCACCACCTCACGGCGGCCATAGCGCTTACAGATGTTTTCTAAGTAGATCTGCATAGGGCCGGCACAGGGCTGCTGATCAATGCTTACTGATTCTGTAGGGCTGATTCTCTCCAACCGACAGGGATCCCGGCTGCCGCAGCGCACAGGCTACTTCCTCAAAGATGCCCCAAACCCCGCCCACAATCCAGGGGAGTGTAGGCAAAGTGGATCCCTCTCAAGCCAACTGGAGGGATCCCTAATGGGGTTCTCATAGCTCACGGCAACTGCTCGCCCCCCTCAAAATGGGATCATTTCACTAGGGGATCCCTGGCCTTCCCATGCTTCGCTGCCCAGCTTGCTACTGGCTCAACTCCAACTCCGATTATCGCTGTCGTCGCTGTGGGCACTTTTTGCGCCATCGCCCGCTTCCTGTTGCCGAGAAACTCAACCCAAGAAGGCCAACAACCAGCCCTGCCGGCTGGCGGGAAACCCGCTGGGATCGCGTCCTGACTTCCTCGGCAATACTCGGGGTTTTGGTGGGGTTGGGGCAACTGTCTTGGCATTGGGTGCAGCCGCTGCTCAAAGATCCACCCCTTCCCAGTGTTGGCAACGGCCCGGCAGCTTCGGGACGATAGGACTCCAAACGTCATCCCGCCCTGAGAGAGCCTGCTATCAGGTGGGCCAGACAGACCTGCGGAGTGGCCGAAGCCAGAAGATGCCACTATCATGTGACCAGCGCAGAACCATCCCCCTCTGCTGTGTCCCTTCACGTAAACCTTCAAAATTGTGAGGCTTGGTAACCATGAACCTCAATCTCAAAGTTCCCGCCATTTGGGCACTACTGGCCACGGCAGCCTTGGCTTCCTCTGCCGCAGCCACAACCTACAACTCTTGTTTTATGCGCTACCTCATGGCTTCCCGCACCTGTCCCAACTGCCGCCTGGGATCCATTGAGCTGAGCAATCTGGATTTGGCGGAGGCCAATTTCAGCGGTTCCGATCTCATCGAGGCCAATCTGGAGCGCACCATCTTGACGGGCGCCGATCTCAGCCAGTCTTACCTGGTGGGGGCCAATTTGCGGCGGGCTCAATTGAGCGGAGCCAACCTGAGTGGCGCTTACCTGGAGGGGGCAGACTTGCGGGGGGCCAACCTGCGGGGGGCCGATCTCTCTTCTGCATCCCTGTACGGCGCCGACTTGCGGGGGGCCGATCTACGCGACGCCAACCTGGTTGGGGCTGACCTGCGCTTTGCTCGCACCTGGGGCGCACGCCTGCAGGGTGCCGTTCGGGAATAGTGCCAAAGGCCGAAGCCAGCTTCCCCTCTCCCTCTCTGGGAGAGGGACTAATGAATAACGCGTACTAATTGCGTAATGCGGATGGCGAGACTCGAACTCGCAAGGCAAAGCCACACGCCCCTCAAACGTGCGCGTATACCAATTCCGCCACATCCGCTTCCGAGCCTAACCATCATAGCGACAGAGGGGTGGAGTTGTTAAGGGCATTGGCCATTTTGCAGCTATGGCTTGTCCTGCCTCGGCAAAGTTAAGGCAACTCCACCGACGTGGGCTTGGAAGCGTGGGGCAGTCCCCACCCCAACTTCTCTCGCATAACCCGGAAAAATTCCGGTCGGCGCAGGCGCATCAAATCTGTCCAATAGGGGGCACGTACCACCCGAATCTGGTCTTCCGGCATGATGTAGCAGCCGGCATTTCCATCTACCACCAAAACCAGTGGCTGAGGGGTAACGGGGCTAATCCATACCTCCTCCGAATCGGGGAAGACCAAGGCCCGCGACGCCATGGAATGGGGGCAGATGGGAATCAGCTGCAAAACCGGCACCCCCGGTGTGATCACCGGCCCACCCGCCGAGAGGGCATAGGCCGTCGAGCCGGTGGGAGTAGCCAAGATGACTCCGTCGGCAGCCACATCCAGAGGTGAGTGATCCCCGATGGTGATCTCGAAGTGGCACATGCTGGTCAAAGGCTCGCGGTGCAACACCATCTCGTTTAAGCTCAAGACCTCCCAGCGCAATTCTTGCCCTCGGTAGGCTTGCACCAGCAACATGCTGCGGCGATCCAGGGTGTATTCTCCGGCAATGGCGGCACTGGCTGCCTCTTCTAGGTGAGGAAGGTAGGTCTCCGTCAGAAAGCCCAGATGGCCCGTATTCACCGCCAACAAGGGGATCCCTTTGGGGGCCAGTTGCCGTGCTGCTGCCAAGACGGTGCCATCTCCCCCCAACACCACCGCAAACTTCATGGTTTGATCAAATCCAGCCGGGGCCAGGCTATCTACTTTGGTCAGGCAGATGGGGCTGTCGGGCTTGGCATAACCGAGGATACCGCCCCAGTTGGGGGCCACACAGACTTCCCAGCCCTGCTCCTGAAACCAGCGGGCTAGGGTTTCGCTGCTGCGTTTGGCGGCGGGTTTGGCGTCGTTGTAGAGGATCCCGGCTTTGGGCTTGGTCATGGGCAATGGGAAGGCAGAGGTGCCAAAACTCTATCAGTTCTGCAGGCCCCTCTGCTGGCCAGGTGATCCATTCCACAATTTCTGCCAGCAGACTTCGCTGATACATTGACGCTGAACAAGACGGGTAGCTTGCATGGCGAGGCCATACCCTGCTGCCCGGGGCTGCAGCGATTGCATCCTGCTCGTTGCCAATCGGCAGCTCAACCCTGGCAGGGCAAGAAGCTACGAGAAGCTACGAGGAAAAACGAGTGACAGCAGGTTGGAACGAGTACCTCAATCGACAGGGCGACCCCGGTACATCAGTCGGTACTTCACCTGCGGGGTCAAGTCTTTTTGCCCTGGATCCCCTTCCGCGGTGATGGGTTGTGGAGGGGCGGTGGGGGAGTGGGCGCTCGGCTGCGGGGGAGGGGTGGAAGAAGATGTACGGCTGACCTCCGCCGGCCATAAGCCCGCTTGCTTCAGAGCCCTGTGGAGCGCCTCCGTGTCAATAGGCAAAAACCACCTGGCAGCCTCGTAAATCCGTTCGAGGGAGTGGAGAAGGTCGCCGGCCTCTGCCAAGCCGGGGATCACATCTGCTGCCCCCTGATAAATTGCCCAGCGCCGCTCTGCGGGCTCGATGTGGCGGCGGGGGTGATGAGTCAGGATAACAGGGATGTTGGGCAGCTTACTTTGGCACTCTCGACAAAAGGCATAGGGGTTAAACAGCCCCGTCGTCATGTCCACCACCATCAGATCCAGCGGCTGGCTTGTTGCCGCCTCTAGCAGATCTTCACGTGGGGAAATCGGCACCACAGAGTGCCCCTGAGACTCCAGCGCCAACTTCCAGAGATGAATTTGCGAGGGCTGGCCCTGAGCTAGCAGTATGGTTTTTCTCACAGTGGATGGAGATATGCGAGTAGAAGGAAAGGCAAAGGCTTGCACCACTTAATAATCCGTCGTACGCCAGAATCTTGTGCAAGGCGCAATGTAGCATCCTTAAGAGGAGCAAATGGTGACCGGATATACAAGTGCTGCTGTTTAGGCCCAACACTCTACAAATTAAATCCGGATTAAATCCGGATCCCCAGCAGCCGACAGCCCATTTCTGGGTGCGGCCTGTCCGACGGCCTCAACGTTTGTCTTGCTCAATTCAATCTGGGATCCCTTCTTTCTCGCTTTCCAATTCAGCTTGCAGGGCCTGCCACTCTTCCGGAGACAGCGAGTGGAGTTTCTCTTGAAGTTGCTGGGTCTCGAAGCTGGCCCATTGAGCCTTCAGGGTCATTTCCCCCCGCAGCACCCGCTTCAGGTAGCCAAAAGTCCACCCCAAGCAGGCCAATAGAAGCACCACGCTCGATATCTGCTGCGCGGCCCCCGTATCCAAGCCCGCCCAAAGCAGCAGGCCGTAGAGGATCCCTCCCCCCAACAGCAGGGCTAAGCCTATAGCAAGAACATCCAATCTGCGCATGGCTCAGTGAACCGACAAACGGCTGACCTTACAGCGACCGAGGCTTGGGCCGGAACGTCATGAAGGGAGCCAAGAGCACCATGCCGGGAAAGAAAAACAAGACCAAGAAAAACATCAACACCTTTTCCCAAGCACTGCCTGAAGTCCAGCGTTTGTCCACATACAGCAGAGACAACAGAGGCAGCACCAGCAAATAGAGAACAGCCAAACCGGCATAAGTTAACCCAATCAACGATGTAGTAGAAGCCATGTCGAGTGCGCTCCGCAGCTAGACCTATGTCCAACAAATCTAACAGGATTGTAAAGGGATTTGTCAGCTTGGGGGAGTTCGTAACTCAGCCAACTGACCACAAACTGACTACAAGCTGGTGCTGATCGCCCCAACGGGGCAGGTGGCAACACACTGTTCGCACATGACACAGCGGTTGCGAGAGAACTCCAGCTTCCAGTTGGGAGCAGAAATCTTCAGGGCCTCGGTTGGGCAAACTCCCGTACACAATCCACAGTCCACGCACAAGTCTGGGTCGATTTGAATTTCCTTGGCCCGTTCAGTCACCTCAATGCCCAAAGACTGTACCCATTCCAATCCTGCTTCCACCTGGTCGATATCCCCCGACAGCTCCACCACCAAAGTACCCACTTCGTTGGGGGCTACCCTGGCGCGCACGATATTGGCAGCCACATCGAAGTCTTTGGCCAACCGATAGGTGAGAGGCACATTCACCAAATGGCGGGGGAAAATGAGGGTGACTCGTTTGCGCACGGATCTTGAGTGTTTTGAGTGCAGCAACTTCCTTCAGTATGGCAGGCTTGTGAGGTTCAGTTTGGCCGTGAATGCAGCTCACTTCCACCCTCCACAGGACACCCAAGGCGAACCCCACAGCGGTAGGGCGGGGCTTTGAACCCAGTTTTTCGGTGAGCTCAGCTTCTTGGGAAGATCACCAGAGGCAGCGCGTGAGACAACGGCGCCATTATCAGCGTGCCCCTCTCACCAAAAGCTATCTGTGGAAGCCGACCCAGAGCCTGCCACAATAGGATGGAGAGCGTCCCCGATCCCTATGAACCCATCTTTTGCTCAGCCCCGTCTCAACTCAGAGCAGTACCGCCAGATGCTGGTGCGGGATGGCGAGCGTCGCTTCCGCGAGTGGCACACGGCCTTCCTCAAGTACCAACGGCAGTT
This sequence comes from Synechococcus sp. R5-15, assembly GCF_047462035.1. Classification (NCBI taxonomy): domain Bacteria; kingdom Bacillati; phylum Cyanobacteriota; class Cyanophyceae; order Synechococcales; family Synechococcaceae; genus Synechococcus; species Synechococcus sp. R5-15. The sequence continues at coordinate 19,103 of NZ_JANSIK010000023.1, forward strand.
TTTGCAAGAGATGAAGCAACTGCGTCTCCAGGGTTCCTTGCATCACTGAATGGTTAATGCCCACCGTCCCCACCTTGCACCCGCTGCCAGTCTTCTCCAAGCCCGATCCCTCCCCAAGGCCTACGGCCTGCCAAGGCGAACGGCAAGAAACCTTGGAATTGCTGGAGTGGCCCCGCCTTTGTCAGCACTTGGCCACCTTTGCGGCCACACCCTTGGGCCGCCGCGCCTGCTTGGAGCTGGATCCCTGGCAGAGCCGCGCCGACAGCGAAGCCTACCTTGAGCAGACGGAAGAGGCGATCCGCCTCGATCGCACACAGGCGGGGGGCCTTTCCATGGCAGGGATCCACAACTTGCTGCCGGCTTTGGAACGGGCCGAACGGGGGGGGATCCTGAGCGGGGAAGAGCTGGTGCAGATCGCTACAACTCTGGGGGCAGCCCGCCGCATTCGTCGTCTGATCGACGACCACGACCATCTGCCATGCTTGCAAACTTGGGTGAGCACCCTGCGCACCTACCCGGAGCTGGAGCAGGAGATCTTCCGCTGCCTGGAGGAACATGGCGAGGTGCGGGACAGCGCCAGCCCTGCCCTTGCCAATCTGCGCCAGCAGCAACGGCAACAGCGCAGCCAGATCCAGGAGCGCCTGCAACAGTTGATGAGCCAGTACCCCCAGGCGCTGCAGGATACCCTGATCGGCCAGCGGCAGGGACGGTTTGTCCTGATGGTGAAGGCCACCCATCGGGATCTCATCCGCGGCCTTGTGCACGACAGCTCTGCCAGTGGAGCCACCCTCTATGTGGAGCCCTACGCCGTGGTGGAACTGGGCAACCGCTGGCGAGAAACCCAAGCTCAGATTCAGGCGGAGGAAGAGCGGATCTTGGCCGCGCTCTCGGCTCAGGTGGCAGCCGTGGCCACCGATCTGGAGCATTTGCAGGGGGTGATGGTGGGGTTGGATGTGGCTCTGGCTCGGGGTCGCTACAGCCTCTGGCTGGAGGGCAATCGTCCCCAGTTTGTCTCGGCAGGATTGCGCCTGCGTCAGGCCAAGCACCCTCTGCTGCTCTGGCAATCTCGCGCCGCTGCCCCTTCGGAGGGTCAAGGCTCTGCCGTTGTCCCCATCGACTTCACCCTCTCGGACTCCATTCGTGTCGTGGTTATCACCGGCCCCAACACCGGCGGCAAAACCGTTGCCCTGAAAACCCTGGGCCTGCTGGTGCTCATGGCCAAGGCGGGGATCTTCCTGCCGGCTCAGGATCCGCCCCAGCTGCCTTGGTTCGACGGGGTTTACGCCGACATTGGGGACGAGCAGTCGCTGCAACAAAATCTCTCCACCTTTTCAGGGCACATCCGCCGCATCAGCCGCATCGTGCAGGCCCTGCAGTCTGCTCCGGAGCCGGCCCTTGTCCTGTTGGATGAGGTGGGGGCGGGCACGGATCCCACCGAAGGCGCTGCCCTGGCGGCTGGGCTATTGGAGTACCTCTCGGAAAGGGCACTGCTCACCCTGGCTACCACCCACTACGGCGAGCTAAAGGCCCTGAAATACCAACATCCCGGCTTTGAAAATGCCTCAGTGGAGTTCGATGAGGTCACCCTGGCCCCCACCTATCGCCTTTTGTGGGGGATCCCAGGCCGCTCCAACGCCTTGGCCATTGCCCAACGGCTGCAGTTGGATCCAGAGATTCTGCGGCGGGCCCAGCGGCACCTGCAAGGGGAAAGCCAGGTGGATAGGGTCATTGCCGGCCTGGAAGCGCAGCGGGCTCAATTGGAAGAGCGGGCGGCCCAGGTGGGATCCCTGCATCGAGAGCTGGAGAGCCTACATCAACAAATGCAGCAGCGCAGCCGCCAAATTGCCGAGCGAGAAGCTCAACTGGAGCACAAGCAAAACCAAGAACTGCAAGCCCTGTTGGCTGCTGCCCGTCAGGAAGTGGCTGCCGCCATCCGCAGATTGCAGCAGGGAGAGGATCCCCAACGCATTACTGCCGAGCTGGCGCAAATCCAGCAGCGCTACTCTCCCCCACCGCCGCCTGTGGATATGGAGTTTGTGCCAGAGGTGGGAGATCGGGTGCGGCTGAGAGGCTTGGGTCAGACGGGGGAAGTGATCGCCATCGAAGGAGATGTATATGTAGTGCGCAGCGGCATCCTCAAATTCACAGTGCCACGGGGGCAGTTGGATCCCATCGATGAACACCAGGCTAAGCAACGCCAACGCCCCAAAGCCCCACCTCCCTCCCCTGCAGCCACCGCTCCCCTGAACCTGCGCACCAGCCAGAACACCCTCGATCTGAGGGGGAAAACCGTTGCTGATGCTGAGGCCATTCTGGAACAGCACTTTGCCCAAGCTCCTCCCGGCCCGGTTTGGATCATCCACGGCCACGGCACAGGGCGCCTGAAAGCCGGCGTCCAGGCTTATCTCCAAAATCACCCGCGCGTTCAGCGTTTTTCAGCCGCTGATCCCGAAGACGGCGGTACTGGAGTGACCGTGGCTCATTTACAGTGAGGCTTGTACAGTGAGGCTTGCCAGTGCCAGAAGGGAGTAGGGGTGGTCGCGTTGGCATTCTCGAGTCGGAGACCGGACAAGTGCCGGGCGATGTCTCAAGCTTGACTGTGGAGCACTGCCGCTGCTGAGCTGACGGGCTGGGATCCCCTCTGTTGTCGCTGGCTTTGCCAGAGCCAGTAGCCCCGCAGCAGTTGGCTATCCCCAATGAGCTTCAACATCACCGCCACCGTTGCACCTGTCCAACTGAGAGGCCCAAAGGCGGCGCCTGCTGCTGCCAACAGCGCCAACCCAGAAAGATTTAGCCCCAAGCCTTGCACCCACATCCACAAGACAGTCTCGCGCTCTGACATCTGTCAGCTCCTAGAGGAGAAATAGGATAGCCCTACTGTCCTGAATCTGAGCAGAGACGGGGATGGGGTTGAGCCTTGACACCGCTGCCCAAAGCTGCACACTTGAGGGGGGCATATTCCCCCTACGGATGGGCTGCTTCACCCAGCCACTCCTGCAATCGGGCCAGAGCCAGCCGCTTCTGGGCAGCGGAGCGTATCGTGCCCTCCGTGAGCCGATTGAAGCCATGCACCAACCCCTTGCCCCCCAAAGCCACCAGCGTTACCCGATGGGTTTGCCCTGGCTCAAAACGCACTGCGTTGCCGGAAGGGATGTTGAGGCGCATGCCAAAGCTGGCGGCGCGATCGAAAACCAGGGCCCGGTTCACCTCGAAAAAGTGAAAATGGGATCCCACCTGAATGGGCCGATCCCCTCGGTTGGTAACCTCCAGGGTCACGGTGGCCCGTCCGACGTTGGCTTGGATGGGATCCTCTGCCAGCAACAGTTCCCCTGGGATTAGGGCTGGCTCCGCGTTGGCGCCAGGCGTGGTTTTGGATCTGCGGCCAGAGGGCATGGGGACAACCTCCTGAAGTTTTTCGGTCTTTGGAGCATCTGGGGGATCCCTAGCGAATGGGGTGGTGTAGGGTAACCAGCTTGGTTCCGTCGGGGAAAGTAGCCTCCACTTGAATTTCCGGGATCATCTCCGGGATCCCGGGCATTACGTCCTCGCGGGTCAGCCACGTCAGCCCCTCGCTCATCAATTGGGCGACTGTTTTCCCCTCCCGCGCCCCTTCCAAGACTGCTGCGCTCAAGTAGGCCACCGCCTCAGGGTAATTGAGTTTGAGGCCCCGCTGCCGCCGATCCCGAGCCAACTGGGCAGCCAGGTAGATCAACAACTTGTCTTTCTCCTGGGGGGATAAGTACACGGGACAACCTCAAAGATACAAAAGGATACAGGGGGGACAGCAGCAGGCCCAGTTGGCCTAGAGTTGACTCAACTTTATATCACCTCTGGGCAAAAAAAGGGGTCTAGGCTAGAGGGGATTTCCCTTTCTCCTGCACAACCCACAGCCTCAACCTCTTTCGGCATTGGGTGTTGCGACTCCCTTCCTGGGCAACCCGTCATGAAAGAGTAACAATAGATGCATACAGATGTATTTAGACGCGAAAGTTTGTCTAGATTCGTATCTCAACCCTGAGTTGGTCTATCCTGGAGCAATTTACCGGCTCTGTTTAGCACTTCCCTTTAGATAGATAGGTGTTGACTGGGTTCTTTTGATCGGCTATGAAACTCGAACTGACTCCCCGCCAGCGGAAGATTCTCTGGGCGACGGTGCGCAGCTACATTGCGACGGCTGAACCTGTCGGTTCCAAAACCTTGGCCCAGTCCTATAACTTTGGGGTGAGCACGGCCACCATTCGCAACGACTTGGCCACCCTTGAGCAAGTGGGGTTACTGTTTCAGCCCCACACCTCCGCCGGACGGGTTCCTTCCGACTTTGGCTATCGGGTTTATGTCAACGATTTGTTGACCTCTGCCAACAGCGGTGGGATCCCTCACGATGCTCCTCAGCCGGATCCCCATCCCGCTCTGCAACAGTTGATGGATCAGCTTGGCCGTGAGCTGGTAGACGACCTAGACAGCCTCCTGCAAAGGGTAGCTCAGCTTTTGGCCCATCTGAGCGGTTGCATTGCTCTCATCACTCCTCCTCAGGGGCCGGTGGTAGCCATTCATCATGTGCAGTTGGTGTCGGTAGCGCCAGGGCGGGTGATGGTGTTGGTGGTAACCGACTCCTATCAAACCCATTCAGCTCTGGTCAGCCCCCCCGACTGGCCCAGCGACTCCCGAGAGGATTTGGAAGATGAATTGCAATTGCTCAGCAACTTTCTCACCCTGAAGCTGCGGGGCAAAACCTTTGCCGAGTTGCAGGATCTGAGCTGGCTGAAACTGGATGAAGAATTTCGTACCTACGGCTATTGGCTGCAGCAACTGCTGCGCTCGGTGGTGCAACGCTGTCTACAGCCCTCTCTGGGGCAGGTGTTCAGTGCCGGTATGGCCGAGTTGATGCGTCAGCCGGAGTTTTCCCAGGCCCGGCAGGTGCAGGCAGTGATGCAGTTGATCGAGGAGGGAGCCAAGCAACTTCAGGGGATGATTGGGCTCCATTTTGCCGATGGGGGTGATCCGCAGTTGGCGTATCTGCCTCCTCTGCCGAGCTCAACGGAGATGGATCAGGAGTCGGGACAGTCTGCCCGCAAGACCCCGGTGATCATCTACATTGGCAGCGAGAATCCACTGGAGTCTCTGCACCACTGTACGGTTATCGCCTCCACTTACCACCGTCGCTCAGCTCCTCTGGGTACGGTCACCTTGCTGGGGCCGACCCGAATGGCCTACGAGCGCAGCATTGCTGCTGTGCAGGCGGTGGCCTCTCATCTGACCCGGGCTCTTGCCTAAGGGATCCCATGAAGGCAGGCAGGGTCTGGGTTGCACCTGAGCAATAACAAGCTGTGGCCAGGCTCTCTCCTCTCCACCTGCGGGTACAGTGCGCCATTCGGCAGCGGCAACTTCTTCACCCTGGCCAGCGGCTGCTGGTGGCTTTTTCGGGCGGGCAAGATTCTTTTTGCCTGCTCCAAATCCTGCGGGATCTACAGCCTCGCTGGGGCTGGCAGCTCTTCGTTTTGCATTGCGATCACCGCTGGTCGGCAGATGAAACGGAGTGTGCTCGCTTTTTGCAGGGGTGGCTGCAGCAGCAGGGACTGCCTCATGCCGTTGAGACTGCGGATCCCATCCGCCGAGATGAGGCAGGGGCCAGGGCTTGGCGCTACCAACAACTGGACAAATGGGCCCGCATCTGGGATTGCAGCGCCGTGGTGATGGGGCATACGGCCACGGATCGAGCAGAGACGTTTTTGTGGAACTTGTTGCGGGGAACAGGAGCCGCCGGGCTGAGCAGCCTGGATTGGCAGCGGCACCTAGACGACCGGGATCCCACCTCTGCCCAGGTGGTGCGACCCCTGCTGGGTCTATACCGTTGGGAAACCGAACAATTTTGCCAGCAGCACCAATTGCCGGTCTGGCCGGATCGCAGCAACCAAGATCTGGCCCATGGCCGCAACCGTCTCCGCCTGGAGGTGATGCCTTACTTGAAACAGCACTTCAACCCGCAACTGGAAGCGGCCCTGAATCGGGCTGCCACACTGCTGCAAGCAGAACATGAGCTGGTGGTAGCTCAAGCAGCTCAGCTATGGCCACAGGTATATGAGCCCGCTTTGCCAGGGCTGCGACGGGATCCCTTGCAGGCTGCCCCCTTGGCTCTGCAGCGGCAGGTAATGTTCCAGTTTTTGTCCCTGGTGTTGCCCCACCACCCCACCTTTGAACAGGTAGAAGCCGGGATCCGACTCCTCAAGGCAGGGCGCGGCAGCCGTAGCCCCGATTATCCAGGTGGGCACTGGCTGGAAGTGAAAGGGGATCACTTGGTTTGTTTCCATTAATTTTTCCATTAATTCCACTTCCCCGAAGGGAAGCGACTGATTCATTAATAGTAAGTATCACCACTGATTGTGGCAATACTTGGATACGATTAGCATCTTATGGTAATAATACAGGCCCGAGTCCATTGGCTACAGCACCTGATATGACCACTGCATTTGTACCTACCCCATCACAATGGGCAACCAAGACAATAGATTTAAGCCCGTATGCTTCTCAAACCGCCGCCAGAATCAGATTCCAATTGCGAAGTGGATGGGGAAATGTTACTTAATCTGGATTTATTTAATACCTCCAACTGTTAGCGATGGCTACCAACGATAACATGATGGGTACTTCTATGAGTACACCAACCACCGTGGCTAACGACGCACCTGAATTAAGACCAAAAAGTGATATGGCCACGGCAACTGCGAGTTCAAAAAAATTACTGGCACCAATCATCGCAGCCGGTGCACAAACCGGATGTGATAAACGGAGCAATTTTCCACCCAGCCAGGTTATAAAAAATATGAAGTAGGTTTGAATGGTCAGTGGTATGGCTATCAACAAAATGGTGTATGGATGATCCAGTATGTGTTCGCCCTGAAAGGCAAAGAGTAAAACCAGGGTTGAAAGCAATGCTAGTATGGAAACAGGACGAAGTGCCGGAAGAAATTTTTGTTCAAACCAATCCTTTCCTTTTCGTTGAGGCAATATCCGATTGGTCAGATAACCCGTAGTTAGCGGTATAACAACAAAAACAAACACCGAAGTAATCAGTACTTCATACGGTATCTGTATGTTGGTTACTCCCAGCAGCCATTTTACAATGGGTACAAATGCAACCGGCAGAATAAGATCGTTGACTGAAACTTGTATTAACGTATAATTGGCATCGCCTTTTACCAAATAACTCCACACAAACACCATGGCTGTGCAGGGTGCGGCACCCAGCAGAATGGCGCCTGCCAGGTACTGGTCTGCATCTTCCGGAGTGATCCAGGTAGCATACAGATTTTTAAAGAAAATCCATCCAAACAATGCCATGGTGAAAGGTTTGATCAGCCAGTTTACAGTAACTGTCAGCGCCAGCCCTTTCCAATTTTTTGAAACACCGCCTATCGATGAAAAATCAATCTGTACCATCATCGGGTAGATCATCATCCAAACCAACACCGCTACCGGAATGTTGATGGTATATATCTGCCAGCTTTCAAGCACCGAAACAGAATTCCCCAGTATTTTCCCAAGACCAATGCCTGCAGCAATGCATAGCGAGACCCAAACGGTAAGGTATTTTTCAAAAAACTTCATGGGTTGAAATTTAATTACAGCGTTTCCATTAATTCCACTTCCCCGAAGGGAAGCGACTCCCCCCCATTATAACCCTTGTCCAGAGGTCTTGTTTTCGGCTGCAATTTCCCCTTGTTTTTCTCCGCCGAGGGGCCTGAAACCCTTGCCCAGAGCGGGATCGACCGGGTCAACGGAAGAATCAGGG
>NZ_JANSIK010000024.1:0-4371 GCF_047462035.1 Synechococcus sp. R5-15
CAAACAGAATGCTATCGCTGCATAGTTGAACAGTGATGTTCAGCAGTGTTCAGCGTAAATGTATCAGCCTGGCTCACCACCGCCGCAGGTAAGAGGCCAAGTTGGGGAAATAGAACGCCCCCCAAATCCCCAGCAGGATGACTCCCAAGCCGAACACAACCAGCCAAAGGCGCGGTCGGCTGTGCAGCTTATTGGATCCCACCTGGACGTAGGCCAGATCCACCCAAGCAGTATTGCCGCGGCGGAACCAGCCCACCACTTTGACGCGCCGGCCCACCAGGGCGCGGATCCGCTTCAGGCCGGAAAAGACATTGCCCACCGGCCCCAAAGGGGAAGTAAAGCGCACCGGGATCAGCCCTGTGGCCTCTTGCAGCTTCAGCTCTGCCCCCAGTTGATAGCCGGAGGGGCCCAGTCCCACCAACTCCCCCTCCAGCTCCACCCATTGTCCGCGGCGGGGATCCGCGTCGGGATCCGCCAGCAAGCTGAGCACATCCGTCGGCCTTGCCGGCAGGGATCCCCCGTACATCAACCCCGCTTTGGCCCACAAGCCCACCCCGTAGCCCACCACCGCTGCTGCCGCGATCACCTTGGGATCGAGACGGTTTTGCAGCAGCAGGTAGAGGATCAGCCCCACCAGCCAGCCAATGAGGATCCCGACCACTTCGGCTGCGTAGATGGCCAGATCCAGCCAAAACCGGCTTTGCAGGCGGGCCACATCCAATTTGGACCCGGATCCCAGGCTCAGCTCCGGCAGTAGGCGCAGCCGCTCTCCATATCCCGCCAAGACCTTGAAGCGGTGCCCCGGCAGCGGATGGCTGGAATTGACCTGCATCCAGCGGGCCCAAGGGTTGATTTGATCCCAAAGAAAGACTTGGCCAGCTTGGGAGGGATCCTGGAGGCGGGCGGCAGCACTGGCAGCGGCGATGGTTTTGAAGTCCAAAAAGCTGAACAGGCGGGTGCAGTGCAACAGCGAGGAAGGTCGGCGGTCGTTTTTGTGGGCCTCTTGTAAGCCGGCAGCCGATTTGAGCAGAGCAGCGATCAGCCCGTTCGGGTTGCCGGTTGCCTGTACGGCAAAATGGTCGGCATGGTAGGTGCCCAGGCGCGAGAGGAAAAACAGGGGATAGGAAAGCACCGTGTAGATCAAGTAGAGCAGAGGGGCCACATGCCCGATCAGATCCCGCCGCCGACTTTGGCCGCGCCCCTCCCCCAGCTTGCTCACCTGCTCTAGGGCCAGGTAAACCAGTTGAATCGGGGATCCCAGCAGGGTCATGACCAGGATATCTCCATTAACAATTCGCCCCAGGGCCTGGGCGTAGACGGCGGCAATCTCATCCTCAGAAAGCTGCTGCAACAGGGCTTGGGTGACCACAATGCGGCAGCCATCAGAAAAAGTGCCGTAAACAAAGGCCAGCGGCCCAGCATCCGGGATCACCCCCAGTCGGGGCTGTTTTAGCTGGTTTTGGGCACAGATGCGCTGCAGCAGGCGCGCCGTTTCGGGGCTGTGGCGTTCGATTTCGCCAAGCCTGGCCCAACGCAACTTGTGCAGCCGTTGGTGGAGCTGATCCATCAGCCAGGGGGCAAAAAAGAGAAGGCCTACTCCAAAGTTGACCGCCAGGCTGCCGGCCACCAACCACCGCAGGCCATTGCGCAGCCAGGGCAGCAACCCCTGCAAAAACCAAAGCTGCCGCGGAAAACTCAGCCGGCCAAAATCCAGATGGCTGCCTACCAACACAAAGCTCAGCCACCAAAGGAAGACAATGCCCACCCCTAGGGATCCCCACTTGGCCCAATGCAGGGGGCCGGCCCGCTCCGGCAGGGGGATCTTCATACCCAGTTGGGCGGCCCGTTGACGGGTGGACAGGGATCCCGCTCCAGGAGACGGCTCCTCTGGGGGAGCAGAACGCGGTTCGACAGGTTTGGCGGACGGAGCAGCCAGGGACTCTGTTGCAGTGGGCAGGCGAAGCAAGATCTTCTTGGCCCAGCCTTGCGCCTGGGGGTTGGGGTGTTGCAGCAGCTCTAGGCAGAGGGACCGTGCCTTCTCCGTCTGGCCCAACTGGTGGTAGGCCCGCACCAGGTTCATTTGGGCTTCCAGGGCTTCGCCGTCAGATGAGTCTGCCGGGATCCCTAATGCTTTGTCCTGCTGACGGGATTGGGCCAGGTAGCCTTCAAAAAGTTGGATGGCCTCTTGAAGGCGGCCCTGCCGCAGGGCTTCCTTGCCCGCCTGGACGGCATCGGGGATCATCGGCTTGCTCCTTGCCTGGTAGGGTCTGCTTCTGGAGATCGGTTGGATCCATCTGCTCCCCTAGCTTACTCAGGGATCCAACCCCGAGAGACTGGATCCCCCCTAAAGGGGGTAGCAGAGCAAGCGCCGCCGCAAGCGATCCAGAGCCGTCTGGGCGCTCCACCAACGCACCCCCTCTCTGCCGCGCAGGCTGCCCAACCGGTACTCGTGTACTTCCACCTTCCCTTGCGGATCCGCCAAACCCAGATACACAAGACCGACTGGCTTGGTGGCGGTGCCTCCCTCTGGCCCGGCAATGCCGGTGATGCTCAAGGCCCAGTTGGAGCCCAGGACTTGCTTGGCCCCCAGCGCCATTTGGGCGGCCACCGCCTCGCTCACGGCCCCGTGCTGTCGCAGGGTTTCCGGATTCACCTGTAAAAGCTGCTCCTTGATGCGGTTGTCGTAGGCCACGATCCCCCCCACAAAATAGCGGGAGCTGCCCGGGATCCCGGTCACCAACTGCCCCAGCAGCCCGCCGGTGCAGGATTCTGCCACCGCCAGAGTTTGACCCCGTTGCAGCAACAGCTCTCCCACCACACCGGCCAAGGTGGCGTCATCGCTGCCGAAGTAGTCTTCTCCAGAAATCTGTAAAATCTGCTCCACCACCGGGGCGATCAAGGCTTGGGCCTCTTCACGACTGGGAGCACGTCCGGTAACCCGCAGGCGTACCTCCCCCTGGCTGGCGTAGGGAGCCACCGTAGGGTTTTCCCCCGCCAACAGGGATCCCAGCCGTTCGGCCAGCGTCGATTCGGGAATGCCCCAATAGCGCAGTACCCGGCTGTAGAACACCTCTTTTCCCCAGCCGATGGAGCGCAGATAAGGCACGGCGGTCTCCCGCCACATGTGTTGCATCTCCCGCGGCACCCCAGGGAAGGTGAGAATGTGCAGGTCGGGCCGGGGCTGCCAGATGAGGCCACAGGCGCTGCCAAGCGGGTTGGGCAACACCCTCGCTCCCCGGGGCAGAAAAGCCTGCTTGCGATTGCTCGGCGAGGGCACAAGGCCCCGCTGCCCGTACTTTTGCAGGATCTCTTCCCACACTTGGGGGTGCTCCACCATCTCCGCCCCAAAAAAGGAAGCCAGCGCCTCATGGGTGAGATCGTCCGGCGTCGGCCCCAAACCCCCGGTGATCAGAATCAAGCTGGAACGACCACAGGCCACCTCCAGCGCGTGGTGAATGCGGGCCTCGTTATCCCCCACCACCGTTTGGTAATAGTGGGGGATCCCCAGTTGCGCCAACTCGGCTGCCAAGTACTGGGCATTGGTATTGGTGATCTCTCCCAAAAGCAATTCTGTGCCGATGCAGAGGATCTCAGCCCCTTGGGGAATAGCAGTTTGCGGTGGGATCATGCTTGGCCTCGAGCTCAGCTCAGCCGCAAGAGAAGTATACAAGCAGGGAGGTCTCGGCCTCCCTGCGCGCCCCCAGATTTTGGGCTTGCAGTTGGCCATTCCAAATGGCGGTGAGACAACCGGCAAGTTTCCATCTCCGGCGCCGGCAAAAAGATTGGGGGACGAGATGTATCCGACAGCACAACAGCGACAGACGCTGCAGCAGTGGTTGGGAACAGCTCGGTTTGTTTATAACCGCACCCTAGATTTTCTGAAGTCTTTAGAAGGCGAGCGTCCACCTGGATGCAAGTAGCTACTCACCACATCTTGCCTTCTCTACCAGATTGGGCGAAGGCAGTCCCGTACCAAACCAGAAAGTGGCAGTCATTGTTTGCGTTTTGTTTGCGTTGGCCCATTCAAGACTTGCGGGATGAGCGCCAAGGCGGCCAGGTTCTGGGTGGACAACTTTGACATTTATTCTTTGACATTTTCTTTGACATTATTTGACATTGTTTATTGTCTTGGTTTATTGTCTTGCTGCTCAAGTTTCAGACCTCCAAGATAGCGGTCAGAAAGCAGCGCCAGCTACATGCCAAGACGGTGCGCTTGCTACTGGTGGGCGCGTAGTGCGTTCCAGGAACGGCCAGAGGCTGTGGCTGAGCAGTACGGGAAACAAGCATTGACATCCTCCCCGGCCTGAAGGCCGGAGATTCCTACCACGCTACGCATGGATGGCTCCTTGCGCAGTCGTCTCGGCGGGTTCC
>NZ_JANSIK010000025.1:0-8427 GCF_047462035.1 Synechococcus sp. R5-15
TCAAAGCGCATTCCTCCCGGCACTGACCCTACGGGTACAGTGCGGGGCTCCTGCGATTTCTAGCTGACTGCTCTTCCGGTGGCTCCACCTGCTTTGCTCCCAGAAGCCGCCACCCGACTCCTTCCCGGGACCCTGCCCGGTGTCTGTGACCCACGTCACCTTTGATCTTGTCCAGAAAAAATCGGCAGTACTTGCCAAAGCGGGCTAATGGGCTTGTATGATAAGCAGAGTAAACAGACGAGCCGCTTATCCAAGCGCGTGTGCGTCTTTCCTCGATTGGCTCTTTCCTACGGCCTGGCTTGCCCTGGGCGAGTTGATCGGGTAAGTTAAGGGAAGTGTTCAGCCGAACCCCACTTTTTTGGTTAAGAGGAGAACAATGAACGGAACAATGCACAAGTGGCTCCTGAAGTCACTCGGGTCTCTGTCTCTGGCTTCCACAGTGGTGCTGCTGCCCCTGCTGCTCACCGGTTGCGGCGAAAGCAGCACCGGCACTGTTACACCCGTACCGCCGCCGCCCCCACCACCCCCACCAGCTCCCCCGGCTCCGCCGCCACCACCTCCAACCCCTGTTCCTGCTCCCACTCCCACCACTGCTGGCCCCATCAGTGCTCTGCCCACCCAACTGGCCGCTCTCACCCCAACAGGGCAAGTCTTCTCTAACCCCACCGCTATTCCTGTCGGCTTTGGCATCCGCCGCTCCGGCGCAGGCGAGAACCTGCCGGTGGGCACCTACTCTGACTTCCGGGCGGTGCTTTCCTTCCCCATTCCCGACGCCATTCCCCGCAACGCGATTGTGCAGGGGGCGCAGTTGACGCTGGTGCAGTTGCCCTCCAACGACTCGGCCACCATTCCTGGTTTTGGCGACCGGGGACGGGGCTTCTTCTTCCTGGATGCCACTCCCCACAACCTAGCGGCCAACAGTGTGGTGTTCCAAGAAGTGCGGCTGGGCGCGGTTGACAACGTGGTGTCCAGCGACTTCTTTGCGCCGGCGACTTCTGGCTTTGTGGCTTTGAGCTTTACGGGCAACGTGCTGGGGGGCGATGCGTCGGCGGGGCCGCGCACGGCGGATGTGGGGCCTGGGGTGCAGCGGGCGGTGTCGGCGCCAGGCCCGCGCTTCTACCAGGTGCGGCTGCAGTGTGCCAAGGAGGTGTGGAACAACCAGGCTACCTCTGTGTTCCCGTCGCTTTCCACCTCTGTCTCCAGCTCGGCCAGTGGCACGGCCAGTGGCGCTCCTGCCTTCCAGGCGGTGGCTCCCATTGCGTTTGTGGTTACAGGAACCGCAGGCGTCGGCGGCACTATCTACACAGCTAACGCTGGCAACCCAGCCACTGCTACGATTACGCTGCTGGCCACCAACCCCATCACGGTGAGCTTCAGTGCGGCGGGCAGCACCTTCTCGGCCTTCTTGCCCACCAATGCCACGACGATCACCCAAAGCTTTGGCGCGCTGACTGACCTGGGTATCAACGTAGGCATTACATTCACAGGCACAGTAGTTACTGATGCCGCCAACAACACTGCCAGCGGCACTTTCCTGACAGGCCCTGTCAACCTGACCCTGGCTATCCCCAACCAGACCTTCGGCTACACGGCCAGCTTCTCGACCAGCTTCAGCACCAGCACCAGCGTGGCGGGGACGCCAGCTAATGCGGCTGGTTTCGAGATTAGCCAGGGGGCTACGGGCACCTGCCGCGCCGAGTTCGACAAAGAGCCGGCCACGGGTACGGGTGCTGGCCCTATCACCACCGCTCGCGGGCCGCGGCTGGACATCACCTTCACTGTCCCGCGCTAATTGGCGCTCTGCTGCCTCAGCAGCTGGCGGGCCTGTGCAGGCGGGCCCGCTTTTTTCTCACGCAACCCAGATTAGGTATAGAATCAGGAGTCGTGAAACCCAGGGATCCAGGCCAAGTGACACCCGATGCCCTTGTAGCCACCTTGGAAGCGGCAACCCGCCACCATCAGGCGGGGGATCTGCAGCAGGCGGAGGCGGCCTACCGGCAGGTGCTGGCTCTCCAGCCCGACCAACCGGAGGCTCTGCATTTTCTGGGCATCCTCTGCTACCAGACGGGCCGCCTTGAGGAAGCCGCGGCCCACATGGCCAAGGCCACGCAGCTGCGGCCAGAGCAGGCAGCTTTTCACAGCAACTTGGGCGCTGTATATCAAGCGCTGGGCAAGCGGGAAGCAGCCATCGGATGCTACAGCCAAGCGGTGGCTCTGCAGCCGGATCACCTGCAGGCCCTCTTCAACCTGGGCCTCTGCCACTTTCAACTGGGCCAGTATGACCAAGCCGAGGAGTATTACCGGCGGGCCCTGGCCCTGCAGCCCCAAGATCCTCAGATTTTGACAGATTTGGCCCACATTGAGCGGCAAAAAGGGCGGCTGGCAACGGCCATTGAGCATCTGGAGCAAGCCCTGGCAGCCGAGCTTACCCCCGAACGGGCACAGCAGTTGGCAGAGCTCTGCCGCGAGGCCGGGCAGTTGGAGCGTTCTGTTGAGCTCTATCGCCAGCTCCTGGAGCAAGACCCACAGCGGCCAGAGCTACACAACGGCCTGGGCCTGACTCTAGCAGAGCAAGGGAAATGGGAGGAGGCCATTGCCGCTTTCCGTCAGGCGCTGGAGCTGGATGGGCACTTGGTGGAAGCTCACATCAACCTGGGCACTGCTTTGCTGGAGCAGGGACAGCCGGAGGCGGCCATCGCAGCCTATCGGGCAGCCCTGGCCCTGCAGCCGGATCGCCCGCGAGTTTACTTCAACCTGGCCACAGCTTTTCGCAAGCTGAAGCAGCCGCAGCGGGCGTTGGACTACTACCATGTGGCCATTGGCCTGCAGCCCACCTATGCCGAAGCCTACCGGGGCTTGGCGGGTTTTTTGTCGGATCGGGGGTTTCGCAAGGTGTTCCCTTCCAGCCTGGGAGATAGCATGGCCCACCTCAGCCGCGCTCTGGGCGTGCGGCCCGACTTTGCCGAAGCCTACTTCGAGGCCGGCTGCCTGCTATTGGATCAACTGCGGTTTAAGGAGGCCATCCCCTTGCTGGAAGCGGCCCTGGAGCACAAGCCCGATTTTGCCCTGGCCTACAACAACCTGGGCCTGGCCTATCGGCACTTGAACGAGCCGGAAAAGGAAGAGATTCAATACCGGCAGGCGCTGGTGCACGACCCAGAACTGGGAGAAGCCTACTGCAACTTGGGGCTGTTGTTGCAAAGTCAGCACCGCAACGAAGAGGCCCTGCCGGTTTTGCAGGAAGCGGCCCGCCTCAAGCCAGACTTTTTGGAGGTGCACCGGGCGCTGGGATCCGTTTACAAAGAGCTGAACCGCCTAACCGAGGCACTGGAATCTTTTCAGCGCGCCCTGGAGATCAACCCCGAGGATCCTTCCACCTATGCAGGGTTGGCAGGCACCTTCCTCCAGCAATGCCGCCACGAGGAGGCCATCAAAGCCTACCGCAAGTCGGCCAAGCTGGCTCCGGGGGTGATCGCTTTCCACGGCAACATCCTCATGGGCCTGCACTACGCCCCCGATTTCGATCCCGAAGAGACCCTGCGGGAGCACAAAAAGTGGGGGGATGCCACCCAAGCTGCGGTGGCCCATCTGCGGCGGCCCTACCACCGGGATCGGGATCTGAAGCGGCCTCTGCGCATCGGCTACATCTCCGGAGACTTTAAGCTGCACTCCGTGAGCATGTTTTTTGAGCATGTCTATAACCACCACAACCACGAGCGCTTCCAGATCTACTGCTATTCCAACGGGCCGTATTCGGACATTGTGACGGAGCGGATGAAGGAAAAGGCCGATGCCTGGCGAGATATCCACAAGATCCGCTCCGATGTGGAGGTGGCCAATCTCATCCAAGAGGACAAGATCGACATTCTGGTGGATTTGGCCGGCCACACAGCCTACAACCGCTTGGGCGTGCTGGCCCTCAAACCTGCCCCCATCCAGGCCACCTATCTGGGCTACCCCAACACCACCGGCCTGACCTTGGTGGACTACCGCATCACCGATGCCTACGCCGACCCGCCGGGCATGACGGAAAGGTACCACACAGAAAAGTTGATGCGCCTGCCCAAAAGCTTTCTCTGCTACAACCCTGTGGATATCTTTCCGCCGGTTTCCGAGCTACCGGCCCTGGCTGCCGGCTACGTCACCTTTGGCTGCTGCAACAACCCCACCAAAATTACCCCCAACGTGGTGGCCGTGTGGGCGGAGATCCTCAAGCGGCTGCCCAACGCCCGCATCCTGCTCAAAAACATGCGCTACACCGACAGCAGCGTCTGCGAGATCTTCTGGGGGCACTTCGAGCGGCACGGGGTGGATCGGCAGCGGGTGCACCTGGTGGGAGATCGACGCAGCATTCCAGAGCACCTCCAGATCTACAGCGAGATTGACATTGGCCTAGATCCTTTCCCCTACAACGGCACCACCACCACCTGCGAAACCCTCTGGGGCGGTGCGCCGGTGGTGGTCTTGGCAGGCAATGCCCATGTCTGCCGGGTGGGGGTCTCCATTCTCACTAACGTGGGGCTGCCGGAGCTGGTGGCCCAAACGCCGGAAGAATACGTGGAAATTGCCGTGAACTTGGCCAGTGATCTGGAGCGGCTGCGCCATTTGCGCCACAGCCTGCGAGGCATGATGGAGAAATCGCCCCTGCGGGATCCGCAAAGCCATGCTCGCGCCCTGGAGCGGGCCTATCGGCAGATGTGGAAAAACTTGGTGGTCAGCGGTCAGTAGGTTCCTCGGATTCCGAAGGAGCCACCTGCTCGAAAATGTCCCACAGCTTGGCGGCCACTGTTGCCCAGCTCAGCTCCTTGGCCTGTTCCAACCCCTTGGCAATGAGGGGAGAGCGTACCGGGTAGCTCTGGATGCGCTGCAGGGCTTCTGCCAGTTCCCGCACCGAGCCTTGGCAGAGCAGGGCTGTCGGGTTTTGCAAGGGATCCTTATCTTTTTTCTCTCCAGAGGCAGTTGCCGACTCCGAGCCGGAGGCATTTGGCTGCTCATCCCGGTAATGCACCACAGGACAGCCGCAGGCCATCGCCTCAAGGGGGCTTCTGGGCCGAAAGGTGGAGTGGAAAACCAGCGCCAGAGCCGAGGAATAGGCGCAGGCAAGCTCGGGATTGTTCAGGCTGAGGTAGCGAATGCCTTGTTTTTGGGGCAGTTGCGCTTTGACAGGATCCACCTCCAGAGGACTGGGAAAGGCAAAGACCAGCTCGGTGCGGGAGAGCCTTTGGCCCTGCAGGATCTCCCAAGCTTGGCTGACAGCCTGGATGCCACGGTAATCAGCCAGCTGTTCGGGCAAGACGGCCAAGAAAAAAGGGCGAGTCAACTGAAACTTGCGGCGAAACTCGGCCATGGCATCGGGAGCAGCCGGCTTGGCCCAGCCTTCGATGGCCGGATAGACCAGCGACATCTGCTCGGGAGGGATCCCGGGGTAGTGGGTTCGGAAGCCAGCAAACACTTCATCGGAGAAGAAGACGTAGTGGGCAGCAGCCAGGATGGCATTTTTCTTCTCGATGTATTCCGAGTGAAATTGGCTGCCGGCCTCTGCTTCTAGGTCGTAGATGAAGGCGATGGAAGGGGTGGAGATGGGGGTGGTGTAGCCGGTGGAGAGAAACAGCCTGGCCTTGAGCTGGTCGCAGGCGCTCTGCAGGCCGGTGCGATCTTCATCCGCTTCCGCAAAGGCAAAGCGAGGGATCTCGGAAAAAAAAGTTCCCGGTGGCAGCCAAGTTTGCCCGCGGGTGAGCACCACAAACTCCGTTGCCTTCTTGGCCTTGACCCATTCTTCAATTAGGCTCAGCCACAGGTAGGACTGATCCAAAAGTGGAGAGCGAGAAAACCCTTCCGACTGCCAGATAACCCCGTCGATGACGATCATCCCCCACCTCGTCTGAGCAATTTAAGAGACATTGAGAGCGGCAAACATTTTGGCCAGGTAGAAGTCTTTGTAACGGGTTTGGGCAATTTGGTCATGGACGCCCAGGACAAAAGCCACCAGATCATAGGACAGGTAAATCTCATGCAAAACTACCGCCATAGCCAGCCGCTGGCGCGAGGAAAGCCGACCCAAGTGCATAAAGTTTTTGACGTAAACATAGTCGCACCACAACACTTGGGTGTAAGGGCGATAGGTTCTGGAGGAGAAAGGCTTGAGGCAGGCGCCAAAGTTGCTGGTCATGCCGTGGAGGAGAAAGCCTTCTTCCCTAAGGGCAATATCTACGTCGCTGAAAAGAGGTTGGCCTTTGTAGAGAGGGATGTACTCCACTTCTGTTTGGATAACAGTAACACTCTGTAGAGTTTTTCTAGCGCCCCGGATAACATCCAGCTCGGCTCCCTGAACATCCATCTTCAGAAAGTCCACTTCGCCCAGTTCTGGAATGTCATCTAGCCGAGTAGTCTGGACTTCCTCGACCCGAGTTACCCGACAAACTTCCGCCAAGTTCTCAAAATGCTGGGCCAGCTCCTGATCGGGCTCGTAAAGAGAGGAGGTGTAGCCGGTATTGGTGAAATAAAACTTGCGACGGGATCCATCCCCAATGAAGTAGGGAAAGTACTGCCGCTTCACTTTGTCGGCGCGAGGAGCCTCGGCTAGGGCTCTGGCGTTGAGCTTTTCACACTCTTCCTTCTGGGGCTCAAATCCTATCACCTGGGCATGTCCTTCCTGAACCAGCTTGTCGAAGTTATCGCCGCCCAGAAACATCGCCCCCACGTCTGCAATTCGGATAAAAGGCATGTCTTTGCCGAGGATCTCGCTAATCGGGAAAGGCATTACTCTACTCCACAGAAACGGCTAGATCAGACCAGCTTTGCTCGCCAGAGAAAAGCGATTCGGATGCACGGCAACCAAGTTTAGCGCAGTTGGCAGTTGCACAGAAGCCTGAACGGTGCTGAGATCTTGGATCATCGGGTTGTAAACATAAATGAGATAGCCTAATTCGGCGAGAAGCTTCGCCGACTCCAAACCTGAAAACTGGCCGACATTTTGGTTTTCAAACAGGATCAGCGGGGTACAGGTCTCGATCAGCTTTCTCCCCCCCTTCAGAACAGGAACCTCTGCCCCTTCCGCGTCAATTTTGAGCAGATCGATGGTGGGCTTGCTCTCTGAGATCCACAACTCGTCCAAGGTGATTTGCTGCACCGGCTTGGTTTCTTCTACAACCGACATGGGATCCGTGACGATGCGGTTGAAAACGCTGGCCCCTTCGCAGACCAGGTAAACCTCGCGGGACTCTTCGCCTACCGCAGCTTCCACAACTTGCACGGATTGGTCGAGCTTGTTTTGAGCGACCGTTGCCCGCAAGCACTGCAAACACCCCGGCGTGGGCTCGATGGCATAGACTTTTCCAGACTCGCCCACACAGCGGGCAAATAGAAAAGTATAAACGCCAACGTTGGCCCCAACGTCAATGGCGTTCATGCCCGGCTTGAGGATTTGCCGACACAGCTCGATTTCACTCTCAAACCAGCGATCTTGAGCCAGGAGGACGAAGGTCACAATGCTTTTAAGATCTGGCTCCAGCCTCAGCTTGTACCCCTCATACTGAGTCCAAATTTCCATACTGGCCACCGCCTCCGAGGCTGGATCTCCGTTAGGAGGCGTTTCTAACTCTTGCTCTGCTGAATCCGACTCCGCCTTGGAGGGATCCTGCCGCGGAATGTAGCGATCTAGAACCAGTTGCAGCACTTGCATGGCCCGATCTTTTTGGCCAGGGAAGTGATCCGCTATTTTCTGCAGCAAAAAAGGCCCTTCCGGCTGCGCTTGGGCCGCCGCATTCATGGCAACCACCATTTGCGCCTCTAGATCCTCTGGGTCAATGGCTGCAGCCAGCCGCCAGTAGGGCAATGGCTCCGGTCGGTAAACGACTCCGCTGTGGTGGGCTAGCCAACGGGCTAGAGTGTGGAGGTAGCGCTCGCGGGGGCCAAGGCGGGAAGCAGAAGCGGCCTTAGAAGAGCGGCGGGCCTTTTTGCTAGCAGAAGCCAGACGAGGGGGATCCCAAGCGAGCTTGGGCTGGGATCCAGTTAGGCCCAAGCTGGGATCTTCTAGGTAACGCTGGGTCAAAAGCCGGGAGAGCAGCTCTTTTCCCTCTTGGAGGGCCGTGTAGCCGCTTCCCAAGGCCAAAAGGGCATGGAGGCGATTGAACTGGGAGGGGAGATGGTTGGGATCGAGATCCAAACCCTGCCGCCAGGCCGCCAGAGCCATGGCCCAAGCCGCACGTCGCTCCCGCGAGGTTTTGGCTTGCTGGGCCTTCAAGCAGTGAGAGATTCCCAGCTCGTTACATTCATCGGCAGTGGTGGGGATCCCCATGGCTTCGCTAACTAAGCTGCTGAATTATCCTACCACCTTGCCGGAGCTGCACTGGGTCTTCCGTAAACTACCCGGCTCCGACCGCTAAGCGGTACGGAGCGGGCTTTCAGTAGCCCTGAGCCTGTTCTGCT
>NZ_JANSIK010000026.1:0-19043 GCF_047462035.1 Synechococcus sp. R5-15
GCGAACCTACTGGCAGGGCGACCTGCTGGCAACCTAGCTCGGTGCCAGGCCCACCACCCTAACCCAATCAGTAGGGGAGTATCTTGATCAAGTGATAGTGGTTGAGAGCTAGTTTTTGTTCATAGCTCCTCTCTCTTTCTTTATAAGAGAGGAGCTCAGGTTTTGCATAAGGTTTCACCTGTCAGTTCAACAGGCTAGATCCCATCCCAAACATTCCTGCATCACCTGGCCCAATAGGTACAGGGATCCGCAGATTACAGCTGGTGGCTCAGTGAGGTTTTTCGGCTTGAGCAACTGAGCCCGAAGAGCGGAGAGATTGGGCAGTGCCCGTGCCGAGGCGAGATGAGGCTGCAGAGTCTGGGCTAGCTGAGCAAGTTGCTCGGGATCCGTCCCAGAGTGGCCGGCAATTGGCAGGGCAAAAAAGCAATCTCCCGGCCGCAGCAGGGTGCTGAGAATGCCCTGGACATCTTTGGTGGTGAGGATGCCCACATACCAGGTGAGGGGGCCGGGTTGATGCTCATCCAGATAGCGACGGAGAGCCTGGGCAGCGGGCAAGTTGTGGGCTCCGTCCATCAGCAACTGACGGGATCCAATCTGCACCCGCTGTAAGCGCCCCGGCCAACGGGTGATGGCAAATCCTTTTTCGACAGCGGCATCTGGGATCCGCCAGCCCTGTTGCTGTAGGGTTTCCACAACGGCAAGGGCTACTGCTGCATTGGTGAGTTGTACATCGCCGCTGAGGGGCAAGGTGAGGAGCTGCCCTCGCCAGTGGACGGTTTGAGGCTCTGACCATCGCAGAGGTTCGACCATCTTCAGGGGGCTTCGCAATTGCTCTGCCTTGGCTCGGATAACTGCTGTGACCTCTGGGGTTTGGGGTGCGCACACTGCCGGGATCCCTGGCTTGAGAATACCCGCCTTTTCAGAGGCAATTTGGGGAAGGCTGTTGCCCAAGCGCTGCCAATGATCCCAGCCGATGGAGGTGATAGCCGTTACCACCGGCTCGATCCCGGCATTGGTAGCATCCAGCCGCCCCCCCAGGCCCACTTCTATCACTGCCACATCCACCTTTTGCCGGCGGAAGTACAGCCAAGCGGCAGCGGTGATAACCTCAAACTGGGTGGGAGAAGCCTCGTCAGGGGCATGGGTTTGTAGGCAGTCTCGCACCTGGGCCAGCGCTTGGCTCCAGTCGTTGGTGGAAATGTATTCCCCGTTCAGCCAAATCCGCTCCCGCCAATCTACTAAATGAGGAGAGGTGTAACGACCCACACGATAGCCTGCCGCCCACAACACGTGGCTGACCCAGGCACAGACAGATCCTTTGCCGTTGGTGCCGGCTACGTGGATGGCCGGGATCCCAGCTTGGGGCTGTCCTAGACGCTGCAGCAAGACTTGCATGCGTTCCAGACTGAGATCCACACCAAAATGGCCCAGGGACTCCAGAAAGGCCGGCCAATCCCAGTCTGGGATCTGGGACAGGGTTAGGGACAAGTTGCTCTGGTTCAAGCAAAGACTCCGTCTTGCCAGGGTAGGTGAGATTTGGGATTTTTTCTAGGGATCAACAATTCTAGAGGTTCACTACAAAAGCGTCACGGATGCCCGGCTGCTTGAGCACCTCTTCCAGGATCCCATCCGGCAGGGGATCGTCCAAGCTGAGCACCATGACTGCATCGCCGCGGATGATCTTGCGCCCCACCTGCATGCTGGCGATGTTGACATTGTAGGCTCCCAGCAGGGTGCCAATCCGTCCGATGATTCCCGGCATATCCCGGTGCAGGGTCATCAGCATGTTGGCGGAAGGGGGCACATTCACCGGGAACTCGTCGATCTGGGTAATCCGCACCTCTCGCTCCCCAATCAACGCCCCCGAAACCGAGCGGATCCCATTGGGGCCGTGGGCAATCAACGTCAGGGATCCGGAATAATCTTTCAAGGAGGGATCTCGGGTTTCCACCACCCGGATGCCCCGTTCTTTGGCCTCAATGGAGGCGTTGACGTAGTTGACCCGCTCCCGCAGCGCCAGCGTCAAAAGCCCTTTGAGGGCGGCAATGACGATCGGCTGACCATCTTTTTCTGCCAGATCTCCCTGCAGGCGGATCTCCAACTGGTTGACGCGATCCCCCGCCAATTGGCCAACCAAGTTGCCTAGGGTTTCGGCCAAGTCCAGGTAGGGTCTGAGGTTTTGCAGCACCTCTGCCTGTAGGCCGGGGATGTTCACGGCAGAGCGGGCCGGCAGCCCCAGCAACACATCGCGGATCTGCTCGGCCACATCAATGGCCACATTCACTTGGGCTTCTTCGGTGGAGGCCCCCAAGTGGGGAGTGAGCAGGACTTCTTTGCCCAGGGAAAACAGCGGGGAGTCCTTCAGGGGCTCATTGGCAAATACATCCAAAGCCGCTCCGGCAATTTGGCCGGATTTCAGGGCTTCGTACAGGGCTTGTTCATCCACCAAACCGCCGCGGGCGCAGTTGATCAGGCGAGCGGTCGGCTTCATCATGCGAAAGGTTTCGGCGTTGAACAGGTTGGTGGTTTCAGGGGTTTTGGGAATGTGCAAGGTGATGTAGTCGGATTCCTGCACCAAAGTTGTGAAGTCCACCAGGCGTACCCCCAGTTGCTCGGCCCGCTCCACGGATAGATAGGGGTCATAGGCCAGCAGCTTCATCCCCATCGCCTTGGCAATCTGGGCCACATGGGATCCAATCCGACCCAATCCGACAATCCCCAGCGTTTTTTTGTAGACTTCTACGCCGACAAACTCTTGCCGATTCCACAGGCCCGATTTCAGAGAGGCATTGGCATCAGGTATGTGGCGGGAGAGGGCCATCATTAAGGCAATGGCGTGCTCGGCAGCGGCAATGGTGTTGCCCTCTGGGGAGTTGACCACCAGGATCCCGGCTTTGGTTGCGGCAGGCACATCGATGTTGTCAACGCCAACGCCCGCCCGCCCGATGATTTTTAAGTTCGTCCCCGCCTCGATCACCTCTCGGGTAACCCGTGTACCGGAGCGCACCATGATGGCATCGTAGTTGGGGATGACCGCGATCAACTGCTCTGGGGTGAGCTGAGTTTGCACATCCACCTGAGCGACTTGGGAGAGAATGTCGATCCCCGCCTGATCGATGGGATCTGTGACGATGACTCTGGGCATAAGCAGCGTTAGTCCAGTGGGATGGAGGGCAACAGAAGTAGGGGAACAGATTACCCAAAAAATTGGGTCTAAAGCTCCGTCCTACCGCTACGCAGTTCGCCTTGGCCTCAGGAAGCTGCAGGAGGGCTTTAATGCTATGGTCATCCTTAGCGGCAGGGTAGTCAACCGCTCTGTTCAAGCAAGCGGGCTATAGGCCTTAAGCCCAGCAGTGCGAAGGCCAACGAAGACACGCTGTGAATATTCTGGTCGTCAATGCCGGTTCCAGCAGCCTCAAATCCTCCCTATTTCTGACGGTTGAGGGAAGGGTGGAGGCCACGCCCATCTGGCAAGCCCAGGTGGATTTCACCTACAAGCCGGGGGAGGCCCTCATCCAGACTCGTCGGCGAGGCGGTGGGTGGGAATCTTTTCCCTCCGCTTCACCTGAGGGAGGGATCGGCCAACTGGCCCCGCTGTTTCAAAGCCTCTGGCAAGGGGAGGGATCCCTGCTCCCGCAGGCGGCTGAGATCGGCGGCGTCGGCCATCGGGTGGTGCATGGGGGATCCCTGTACCGGCAGCCCACCTTAATTACGCCAGAGGTGGAGAGGGCGATTGAGCAATTGATCCCCTTGGCCCCAGCCCACAACCCTGCTGCGCTGGCTGGCATCCGTCTGCTAAGGCAACTGTTGCCGGGGATCCCTCAGGTGGCCGTTTTCGACACCGCCTTCCACCAGCAAATGCCTCTGGCCGCAGCCCTTTACCCCCTTCCCTACGCTTGGGCTGAACAAGGGATCCGCCGCTACGGGTTTCATGGCATCAACCACGAGCATTGCGCCCGTCGCGCTGCCGAGATCTTGAACCGACCCCTGGAAGAGTTGCGGCTGATCACTTGTCACCTGGGCAACGGCTGCTCGTTGGCGGCCATTCGCGGGGGCAGAAGTGTGGACACCACCATGGGCTACACCCCCCTGGAGGGCTTGATGATGGGATCCCGGTCGGGGTCAGTGGATCCGGGCATTTTGATCCATCAGTTGCGCCAGGGCATGAGTGTGGATGAACTGGATCGGATCTTGAACCGAGAATCGGGGTTGAAGGGCGTTTCCGGCCTGAGCAGCGATATGCGGGTTGTGTTGGAGGCAATGGAGGCAGGCCATGCCCGGGCGGAGCTGGCTTTCGATCTGTTTGTCCACCGTCTGCGCAGCCAGATTGGGGCAATGCTCATGAGCTTAGATCGGCTGGATGCGCTGGTGTTTTCTGGGGGGATTGGGGAAAACTCGGCACCGGTGCGGGCGGCAGCCTGTGCAGATCTGGGTTTTTTAGGGATCCAGATCGACCCGGTTTTGAATGCCGGATCCCCCCGCAACTGCGATATCAGCACTTCGGATGCTCCGGTGCGGGTTCTGGTGATCTCAGCCCAAGAGGACTGGGCCATTGCCACAGCTTGCCAAAACCTTTTGCAAGGGGAATAGACGAAGGATTCCAGGCTGCTTCTCGCCAGGTTCTCTCCTTTCCGCCCGCTGGCTTGGTGGAGACAAACTCTAGACAATAAGCTCAAAAAAAGAAGACCTTTTGGAGTGGAGGAAAACCATGCAGCGAAGGCATGAACGGATCCCAGTGCTGGTGCTGCTGAGCAGTGTTCTGGTGGGGTGTGGGGGCACGACCGGCAGCAGCGATCTTCTGCCCTTGCCGCCTCCCATACCTGCTCCATCCCTCACCATTACCGATCTCTCTCCGCGCACCGTCTTGGTGGGGCAAACTCCAACCTTTGTGGTGTCTTTCCGGGTAGAGGCCCCTGCCGGGATCCGGGGTTCCAACGCCTTTTTGGCTTCCGTCACCACCCCACTTGGCAATTTCGTAACCCTGGGAGCTTTTGATGCTGCTCAGTTGCCCGGCTGCTTCGTTGGGGCGACCACCTGCACCGTTACAGGGCTGACCCTGACCCAGAATCGCTTTACCCTCACTCAAACGGGATCCCATCAGCTCACCATCAGTGTGTTCGATCGGCAGGAGCGGCTGGGCAGCGGCAGTTTCCCATTTACCGGAGTGCTTTGAAAACGGTTTGGATAAAGACACAGAGGATACTAGTCTTGCAGGATCCCCAGAAACTCAAAACTCACTCTAGGCCCTATCTCTCAGGTGGATTTCTGAGGCTTCCGGCCAAGGGATCAGGCCACCTCGGTCAAACTTGAACGGCCTCGCCGTTCCTGAGGAGATCGAGTTTTGTTGCTTCAAATCGGGTGGGGATAAAGTCGAGTATGTAGTCACTCTAAACATCATGGTCTAAACATCATGAATGAAACCTTTCCGTCTGGCTCCCCTCTCCCTCTGGAAGAGGAGCTGAGGGTGGTCGCGGAAGCGGCGCGGAGCGTTTGGGCACGGTCTCCAGCAGGAATGTAACTCGGAGATCCCAACTCAGGTGATCCGGATCAGCGCAAGCCTTTGGTCAGGGGAGTAGGTTATAGTTATCCAAAAAGATAACAATTTTGACGAAAAAGACATCTTCTGCTTTCCCCAAGCTGACCTTTGGATATGCTGAAGCCGATCTAGGGAATGGAGGCGCTGAACGGTGGAGAATGGGATTGTGTGTCAACTCACTTTAGAATGGACCGAGGCCGACCGGCGCCGATCGCAAACGGTTTCGCCTGTTCCCTCCAAGCTGGTTACCATTGGACGGGATCCCAGCTGTGATGTGGTGCTCAATGACCCAACTCGCTCGGTCTCAGGAGTTCACGCCGGGCTTTATTTCGATCCCAAAACCTTAAACTTTCACATTCGCAACTTAACTCGGGATCGTTTGCCTCCTAAGCAGCCCAACCCTGTCTGGGTGAATGGCCGAAAAATGATTCAGGAAGAGCTTGCGCTTGAGGCCAATAGCCAAATTCAGTTGGGGCACATTGTGCTGAGGGTGAAGTCTATAGAAGTGGCCAGGAAGGATCAGGGGGATCTCCTCAGCCGCGGCACTTTGGACACCCTCAAGGTTAAGTGCAGCCGCCTGGAAAACCCTCACTACCTGCCCCCAGAATATCAGGGTCAGAATTGTCCCTACTGTGGACATTTGGTCTTGAGCGCTACCTTGGTGATCCCTCCTCCAGAAGCTGGCAAAGCCCCACAACCTCCTCTCTAGAGGACCAACCCTTTCTATTCTTCTTAATTCTTCTTACAGATCCCAGTGGCTGATCCAAGTCCGTGGGGGATAGAAAAAAGGGATCCCGGGCAAACCAAAAGTGACCTGTGAGGTCGCGCTGTTCTGTGTTTTCTCAATGGCCTCTTCATGATCTTTGTATTTGTAAAGGTAAGCAGAAGCTATGCAAATTCAACTGAGCTGGGAAGATCCCATCACCGAAGAACAGCAGGAGCTGATTTTTCCATTGCCTCTTGCCTTGGGCAGGGAGCTGGCCCAATTGCCACAGGAATGGCAAGGTCGAGAAGTGGCGCGGGCTGTGTTTGCCAGCCAGGAGATCTCCCGTTATCACGCCCTCGTCTATCTCGGTGAGGATGGCCAGGTCATCTATGAAGATCGCAGTGCCAACGGCAGCCGCATCAATGGGGAAAAAATCCGTCAGGCACGCCGGGTGCTCCAGGGGGGAGAAGTGGTGGAGCTTGGCCCCTACAGCATCACCGTGGGTTTGGTGTCCCCCAGGGATCCCAATGCCACCCTTCTGACCGCCACCCCTACTCTTTTGCTGGAGCCGCGCACCGAACTGATTCGCCCGGCCACCCAACCCGACACTGCATTTGAGGTTCCCCCGGCTTCCACGGTGGTTTTCGCCCCAGAGCAGCTTCCTGAAGTGCGGGCTGGCTCGGATTTTCCCCCGCCGGATTTGTTTCGAGCCGAGCAAATTGCCCTGAGCGCCCTCAAAGCCACCGGACTGCCTGTGGAGGAGACCCTCTATTTGGCCTTGGGCGGCGGTATCGGCAGCTTTGTCTGGGTGGATACCCTGCGCATCTACGGGGTCAGACCGGAACACATCCGCGTCATCAGCATTGCCCGCAAACCCTACGAACGGTATGAACGGCTTTTGACCAACTGCCAGATCCCCCGCTGGAAGCGAATTCGCTCTGGCTCCGATTCTTGTCCAGACAACATTTGGGGCTGGCCTGGCTATGCTCTGCGGGATGCTTGGCGTTCCTTTTTCTCCGGCCGATTGTTGGAAGCATTCGGCTTTTTGTGGCAGGTATTTAGTGAGCCCTTGTTGGCAGATACCTATACGCCGCGGGCGGGGGATGTATTTGCCTCAATGGATCGGGAGGCAGCCCGAATTGGTTGGGAGCAAATGTTGTGTTACGGCCATATTCGCGCCATTCGCAAAACGGAGGATGGGCGATATGTGGTGGCCTATTCGGCAACGCGGCCCGGCCATACGGATCACCGTTTTATGGTGGCCAAGTATCTCCATTTGGCAACTGGATATCCGGCCATCAAGTTGCTCAACGACCTGCAGGAGTTTCGCGAAAAAACAGGAGATTTGAGATCGGTGGTACACGGCTATGAGCCTCATGATCACGTTTATGAGCAGTTGGAGAAACAAGGTGGCACCGTCCTAATTCGGGGATTTGGGATCGTCGCCTCTCAGGTGATGGAACGCCTTTACGAAGCCCGCAAAGTCAACCCCCGCATCTCGGTGGTGCATCTGAGCCGTGCGCCCAAAAGCGGTAATCGCTTCGGACGAGCCAAACGGGCAGTGGATAACCATTGGGAGTTTCAGCCCTTCAACTGGCCCAAGGGCACTTGGGGAGGAGTTCTGCGTGCCAAATTGGAAGCGGCGACCCCCCTGGAACGGCGCGAACTGCTGGAAGCTTGGGGCGGCACCACGACAGCAAGTCGGCGGAAATGGCGGCGGATCGTGCGGCAAGGGTTGCGAGAGGGCTGGTACTCGATTGTGTTCGGCAAGGTGGAGTCGGTGGTTCCCGGCGACAAGGGTAAGCCGGTAACCTACATTCGAGGTACCCACAACAACACGCAATTAAAGGTGGAGGCCGATTTCGTTATCGACTGTACGGGTTTGGTTTCGGATCCCATGACCAATCCTCTCCTCAACGATCTAATTACCCACTACAACCTGCCCCTCAATCCTCACGGGCGCTTGCATGTCTCCAACGACTTTGAGCTGGTGGAGATGCGCAACCGGGATGGGCGAATGTACGCCGCTGGGATCATCACCTTGGGCGGGCCCTATGCGCCGGTGGATACGTTTTTGGGTTTACAGTACTGTGCCCATCGCTCGGTGGAACACCTGGCTCGACTGCGGGCACCGGGGGTCAAAGGCTTAGAAGGGATCCGATCCCTGTGGCAATGGTGCAAGTGGGCCCTAAACATCAGCCCCTAGCTTGCCGACATTGGGCAACGCTCCTGGATTTTGCCGGATGTTTATGGTTATCAACGCTATTGTTGGCGACACATCATGGCTATTCCCCATCCCGTTGAACCTGGTGAAAGGGGTGTTGCGTTGATCCCCAACTCTTCTATACCAAAGGGAGAACGGATGGGGGTGAAGGCCAGAAGATTCTCTCAAACAGACCGGGAGCGAAATAGATCCTGATGATCTCGATAGGCAAAACTGCTGGAGGAAAAGATGACTCCGACCCTGATTGGCCGCTGGCAAACTCGCATTTTCTTATTGGCCACCGTTGGTGTTTTGGCAAGTTTACCCTTTTATTTTGGGATCACTGGACATGGCGGCAGCCTCACCTATTTTTGGGTGCTGTTCTACGTAGGTCTGTTTGGCTGTGTTTGGGATGTTGTTTATAACTACCTGATGGGGTGGATGTGGGATCACGATTGGCCTGGGATCCTTCAGCTTTTGGCCGGCATTTGGGAAGGGCTTTTTTTGGGTACAGTCCTGAGGGTGGTGGGTCTGCCTCATATCCCAAGACAACGGTTTGATTTGGGAGATTTTATTCTCCACTACAGTGTGGTCTGGGTTTGCCTTTACCTCAGCGCTTGGGTGGTGATGCGCATTTTGTTTCCCCGCTGGCGCTTTCGCGGTGGAGAGTGGCTGGGGCCATGGCCTCGCTCTGGCAGCTAGAGAGGGGATCCACTGCCGCTAGAATCAGGCTGGGAGATCTCCCCGGATAAGTCTGTACAGGCTGAGGGGAGTTGAAAAGTTGTTGCTGACCCAGATTTTTGCCCCATGCAAGCCTGTACCCTGATTGCCCGCGCCAAGATCAACCTCTACCTGGAAATCCTCGGCTCCCGTCCTGATGGGTATTCAGAGGTGGCGATGGTGTTGCAGAGCATTCATTTGGCGGATCGACTGCAGTTGAAGAGCCGTCCTCACGGGATCCACCTCACCTGCGATCGCCCAGAAGTGCCCACAGATGCCCGCAACCTTGCCTATCGAGCGGCTGAGCTGCTGCAAAAAGAGTGTCACTCTTCCGCCGGGGTGGAGATTCACATCGAAAAGCACATTCCGGTGGCAGCAGGTTTGGCGGGGGGCTCGGCTGATGCGGCAGCGGTTTTGGTGGGGTTGAACCAACTGTGGGGGCTGGGCCTGACGGTGGGAGAGTTGCAGAGTTTGGCAGCCCGCTTGGGATCCGACATTCCCTTCTGTATCCAGGGGGGAACGCAACTGGCCACCGGGCGCGGGGAAGTTTTGGAGCCGCTGGCCGATTGGGAAGGGATCCCTGTGCTGCTGGCCAAGCCCAAGCACCTGGGGGTTTCCACCGCCTGGGCCTATCAAGCCTTTCGTTCTCGTCAGGGGAGCTTGGGAGGGGATGCCCTACTCAAACCCACACTGCCCACCTTGCCGCAGGCGTTGGCGGCTCTCAGCCGTCAGGATCCGCCGGCGTTAGCCAGGAGTTTGCGCAATGACCTGGAACAGGTGGTTTTGCCGGAGTACGCGATTGTAGGGGAACTGCGCCAAGCTCTTCTCTCGGCGGGGGCACTGGGATCCCTGATGTCGGGGTCGGGGCCAACGGTCTTCGGGATCATGCCCAGCCTGGAGCTGGCCGCCCAAGCGCGCGACACCCTGCGTCGCCAGTTTCAAGATGTGGAGTTTTGGGTGACGCAGTTTGCCCCCACCGGGATTCTGCTGCAGCCGGATCCCTGTAGCCTCAGTCCTACCTAGGTTGTCGACTGGATGGGCTGAATGTGGGATCCCCACCTGACCTTCTCTATCCTCCCCTCCAGTTGACCAAAAAAACTGGGTTACAAGCCCCGCCCTTCTAGGGCGGCTTTTGTAAGATGCTATTAGACAGGAAAGGCAACTTTGCATGTACCTTGTCCGCAAGCTCAAGCTAGGCGTCTCAGAGCAACTGCAGCTGTTGAGCAGGGCAGCAGGCGAGCTGTACTCAAAAGTGCTCGTTCACTTTTGGCGGGTCGTCCGCAAGAAGGGATTGTGGTTAAAGCCTTCCACATTCATGCGTTGGTTTCCCAACGACCCTGAGAATACACTTCATGCCCACAGTGCAGACGCAGTAGTGCAAAGCTTCTTTGCCTCTCTCAAGTCCTGGCGGGAACGCCGCAAAACCGACCCCAACGCCCGTCCACCTCGACGCCGTCGGTACTTCTACAAAGTCCAGTGGAAATCTTCAGCCATCCAAGTCGTCAATGGGAAGCTGCGATTGTCGAACGGGAAAGGCAAGGAGCCCCTGATTGTTAACTGGGCTTGGGATACGCCTGTTTGGGTAGAGATGGGCTGGGATGGCCAGCAGTATGAGCTGAGGGCTTGCTACAAGGTGGGGGATACGCCGCCGGAAGAAGAGGGGGAAGAGAGCAACGTTGCCGCTGTGGATTTGGGTGAGATTCACCCCGCAGTCGCTCATGAGGGGGGACAAACCTACATCGCCAATGGCAGGCTGCTGCGCTCCAAAAGGCGCTACCAGAACAAGCTGCAGGGCAAGCTAGCTCGACTCCTGGCGCGCAAAAAGCGGGGCTCTCGGCGGTGGAAGCGGCTAGTTCGCTCTCAACGTTTGCAGCTCAAGAAGCTGCGCAATCAAATTCGGGATATTCTGCACAAGCAGACAACCCGATTGGTCTCCACGCTCCACAAGCGAGGCGTGCAGACAGTTGTGATTGGCGACCTTCGGGATATCCGGATGTCTGCCAACTACAACAAAAAGGCGAATCAGAAGATCCACCAGATGTTGCATGGTCAAGTCCGGCATCTCATCACCTACAAAGCTGAGCGGTTGGGGATGAGAGTGGTACTGCAAGATGAGCGGTACAGCTCTCAGGAGTGTCCTGTTTGTGGACAGAGAAACAAGCCCAAAGGTCGTGTGTACAGGTGTGGGTGTGGGTTTGAGTTCCATCGGGACGGGGTGGGGGCAATTAACATCCGCAGGAAGTATCTGGGCTCCGGCCCAGTAGTTGGGGCCATGGCATCCCCCATAGGGTTGAGGTTTCAGCCTCATGCCCTGTGTAGCTCAGTCGGTAGGAGCAATTCTGCTGGCTGAGAAAGCATCCCCGTCCTTTAAGACGGGGAGTATGTCAAATAGTAGGATGAGCACCTGAACTTAACCTTGCGTTTACAGACCGCTGGCCTTAGCGGTCTAGCTACCTCTTCAGCTTTGAACCTCCCTCATGCCGCCCATCACCAAGATCCTGATTGCCAACCGGGGTGAGATTGCCCTGCGCATCATCCGCACCTGTCAGGAAATGGGGATCCGAACTGTGGCCGTTTACTCCACTGCGGATCAGAACTCCCTGCACGTCCAACTGGCGGACGAGGCTGTTTGCGTAGGAGATGCCCCGGTGGCCAAAAGCTACCTCAACATTCCCAACATCATCTCGGCAGCCCTCACCCGCGGGGCCACTGCCATTCATCCGGGCTATGGGTTCTTGGCGGAGAATGCCAAATTTGCCGAGATGTGTGCCGACCACAACTTGATCTTCATCGGCCCCTCGCCAGAGGCGATGCGCAAGATGGGCGACAAGGCCACGGCCCGCGAGACCATGCAAGCGGTGGGGGTGCCGACGGTGCCGGGCAGCCGCGGGTTGATCACCTCTGAGGAGGAGGCAGTGAAGCTGGCGGAGAAAATCGGCTACCCCGTGATCATCAAAGCCACCGCCGGTGGCGGGGGGCGGGGTATGCGGGTGGCGCGGGATGCCCAGGAGCTGCTGAAGATGCTGCGCACCGCTCAGGGGGAAGCCCAAGCAGCCTTTGGCAACGGCGGGGTTTACTTGGAGAAGTTCATCGAGCGCCCCCGTCATGTGGAGTTTCAGATCTTGGCGGATAGCCAGGGCAATGTGGTGCATCTGTACGAGCGGGATTGCTCCATTCAACGGCGGCATCAAAAGCTGTTGGAAGAGGCCCCCAGCCCGGCTTTGACTGCAAGCTTGCGCGCCCGCATGGGAGCAGCGGCGGTGAAAGCAGCCAAGGTGGTGAATTACGTGGGAGCGGGCACGGTGGAGTTTTTGCTGGATAAAAACGGCCAGTTTTACTTCATCGAGATGAATACCCGCATCCAGGTGGAGCATCCGGTTACTGAGATGGTGACCGGGCTGGATCTGATTGCCGAGCAGATTCGCATTGCCCAAGGTCAACCCCTCACCTTTCGCCAGAAGGATGTGGAACTGCGGGGCCATGCTATCGAATGCCGCATCAACGCCGAGGATCCCAAGCAGCAGTTTCGGCCTTGCGCTGGCACGATCAGTGCCTATTTGCCCCCTGGGGGGCCGGGGGTGCGCATGGATTCCCACATCTACACCGACTACACCATTCCCCCCTACTACGATTCGCTGTTGGGCAAGCTGATCGTCTGGGGGCCTAACCGGGCAGCAGCCATCCGCCGCATGCAGCGGGCTTTGGGGGAATGCGCCATCACCGGGGTGCCCACCACGATCCCTTTCCACCAGCAGATCCTGCGCCACGAGGCTTTTTTGCGGGGCGAGGTGTACACGGACTTCATCGCTCAGCATTTGATGCCGGGGTAGGGGCCGAGTCCAAGCTGGAGCTTGCTCGCAGGGGAAGGATAGAGTTGGTTGAGGGTTGCCAGTGGGCTAAAGATGAGGGATCCCCGACCTGGTCAGGTTCGACAGACTCAACCGAGCGGCCCTGTTCCCAGCCTCAGCCATCTGGCGGCGCAATTTTTGCAGGAGCGGCAGCGGGATCTGGCCCCGGCTAGCCGCCGCACCTATCGCATCGCTCTGGAGCAGTTTGCCAAAACTTGCCCCGTGCCGCTGCCCCAGGTGCAGCCTGCCCACGTCCAGTCCTTTTTGAACAGCTTGAAGGGCCGTCCGTTTCGCAACCGCTCCGGCCAGCGGATCCACCCGCCCGCCTCTCCGGCCACCTACAACCTCAAGCGGTTGGCCTTGCAACAATTTTTTGAATGGGCCAGCCAACGGGGCTACCTTCAGGATCCCCTGCCCACTCAAGCCATTCGACCTGCCCGCCTACCCGCTCGTTTGCCTCGCGATCTGGATCGGTTGTTGTTGCAGCGGGTGTTGCAGCGGGCCCAAAACCATTCTCTGCGCTACGCGGCTTTGATTCGCCTGATGCTGGAGTGCGGGCTGCGGGCCCAGGAGCTGTTGGACTTAACCGTTCAAGATTTTCAAATCAGCCCCGAGGGATCCCTGTTGGAAGTGCGCTGTGGCAAGGGGAGTAAACCTCGCGCTGTGGCAGTAGGGGATCCCCTCTCCGAGCTGTTGCAGCAGTATCTGAGCCGAGAACGGGGCCCGTGCGCGCCGACGGATCCCTTGTTTGTTTCCCAATCTCGCTGCTTGGCCTACCGGGGGCGCCCCCTCACCTACGATGGCCTGCGGCATATTGTGCTCAAGCTAACCGAGCCTGAGCCGGGACATCAAACCCCCCACCAGTTTCGCCACAGTTTTGCCACCTTGTTGCTGGATCGCGGCGTTGCCCCTGAGCATATCCAGCACCTGCTGGGCCATACAACTGCCGCCATGACGATGCGCTACACCCAGCGGGCCAACTTGAGAGCAGCCATCGCCCGTTCCCGCGAGATCTTAAATCAGGGCTTGGTTTAGGGATCCCTGGCTGTACTATGGCCTCTGTCGTTTCCAGTGAGACAGACGCGGATTGCTCGCAGAAAGAGGGATCCCCAAAAAGAGATCAAGGATCCTCAAGGACGGACAAACCTGACTAAGGTGGTTGGAATGACCTGAAAACAACCGATAACCAATGGGTTATTTCAAGTTACACGCTGGAGAGGAATGTAGAGCACATGCTCTCTCCCCTTGCCAATGGGCAACTGCGGCCCAAGACTGGCCTTCTGTTGTCCCAACCAGATGATCAGGTTTTTGTTCTCAGGATAGTATTCCAAAACATACTTGATGAAGTCATCAATTGTACATGGCTCGTTGAAACCTCCCATCCACTGATGAAAGTGGCTATGCACTTCGCTGGCTATAGTAATCAGGTTGGAAGGATTTGCTGCAATCTTTGGATAGTGCGCTTCAGAGTAGAGATGGTGAACCGTTAGGCTACTGGCTGTTTTTCGAGTAACTCTACAGAGATTTTTATCCCTTCTTCTTGCAAGCTCTTTTGCTCCTTCTATCTGCCTTTGTCTATCCTGGATTGTCTTGACGATTGCCTGAATCTGGGGTTCAATGCGTTCGCCAACATCTCGACACCAGTCTTTTCTGTGGTTTTGCTTGAGGACTTCTACCATAATCTTGGCAAGCTCATAGATGCCTCGCAAAGAGAGGTAGACAGTGTCGTCGTTGCCAAAGCGTGTGTAATGAACGTCTTTGATGAGTTTACTTTGTTTTGATGCAATCTCAAGCGCTTTCTTAAGGTAATCAGTTCGAGTTCCAAAGATCGTCACAACATCTTGAAGAGATAGCCAAAACTGATCTTGTCTTCTGACCAGAGAGGAGCTGTTTTCGAGGATCCTATGATCCACCAGAGCCTTCTGCCTCTTGCGATACTCTTCCTTGAACCAATTCCTAATGCTTGTGCTAATGCTTGTGTCTGTAGAGTACTTACGACCTTGCTCTGACCTAGACCTTAAAAAGGATAAAATGGCGTAAGCACCAGACTGCGTGTATTCTCTCAGCCCCGAACTTTTGTTGATAACGCGATAGTCTTTACCTTCCACCAGTTCCCACTCATCATCAGGGATACTGTCAAAGTAGGCTTCAATCTCCCTGAGTTCCTCAAGGCTGATACCCAAAAATTCGGCGAGCTTGTTTGAAGAAACATAGACTATAGCCATTGCTCAAATTTCTCCGTAAGGCTTTTGTAGAAGAGAGTCAATCGCTGGAAAATTTTGTCATCCCCGGTTGGAGAATCGGGATGGTAGATCTTGCTCAGGCGATAAAAGGCAGCTTTGATGTCCTCATTGGTAGCTCGATCGGGGTCAAGTCCAAAAACCCGCCATGGCAAGTCGTACTTGAAGATGTTGATCCCGTTGATGCAGCCATACCCCTCTTCCCCCTCTTCGTTGGGAAGGATCCCGATGTGCTGACGATAAATGCGCTCCAAATCGTCTATGTTGGATAAGCTCAGCTTGCCCATGCCGCTGGTTGCCAGTTTGAAGCTGGCTGACTTTCTCAGCTCGGCTGCGTTTTTAACGCCAAAGTGGTTGTAAATCGCTTTCTGCAGCTCTTTGACAGACAACCGAGGCGGTGGCTGTAGCTGCCTGACCACAAACCGCGCAAAATTCTCCAGGAGTTCCTTAGAGATGCCGTAGGTATCGGAAAGGCGCTGGATTTCTGCAGCAATCGCCCTTTGCGGATCGGGCTTGGTCTCTTCTCTTGAGGTTGCCCTAGTTGTTTTTGGTTTTGTGCTGGCGGCTTTTTTGGGCATGGCTTCCCCTCAAGTCAGTGATGCCAAGTGTAGATCCGCACAAAACTTATAGGCTGTCTGTGAATTTATTTGCACAATGATGCAGACAATCTTAGGTCAGTGTAACAATGTTGCCGGTACCTGTAAAGCTTTGCACCACATAAGCTTCGCCATACCGATGCCCAGTTGGATGGCTTGGTGTGGGGAGCAGATCCGCACTGGGCGGCCCCGCAGGCGAATCTCGCCAGCATCCGGCTGGTAGAGGCCCGCCAGCATGTTCATCAGGGTGGTTTTCCCGGCGCCATTCTCCCCCCGGAGAGCGTAAATCTCCCCGGCCCGTAGTTCAAAGTCCACGCTAGAGCGCCCCCAGCTTGCCTGTTCGGTTGAGTTCCCCCGCCAGGATCCCTACCAGACAGGCTCTCTCATAAAAAGGCTGATCATAAATGGAAGGCTCTCTGAAGAAAGAGGTACACAGGTTGAGTACCACCTTTCCTTGGCAGTGAACGTATTTCCGGCTACTTTTCAGCGCCAACTTGGGGCCGCCCCTTCAGCTTTTGGGGATCAGTCGCTTCGGACAGGCAGCACGGATATGGGATTCGCTCAGGTCGGGCATGAGAGCCAAGGCCCGTTGGGCATCAATCTGGGCTTCGCACACCGCCTCCAACACCTGTTCGGCCATCAGGGAAAGGGGCATATCAGCGGTTTGTTCGGGGTCGGTATCCAGGGAAATTTGTCGGACTCCCACAGGGGGGGGTGGCAACACCGGCGGAGCTGCCTGCGGGGACAGGGTGGTGGAAGTGCCCACCTCCAACTGCGCTTCTGCCAGGGCCACACCGCGCCCCACTATCAGTAGGGATCCCAGCAGCAGGGGCCATCCTAGCCTACGACCCCCTTTGCGGAACTGAGTCGGAGCCTTCTGCTGTCGCTCAAGGCTGCTGATGTTTACGGCCCTCTTGAACCTGTCACCGAGCATGTCACCTCTCCGAAACCACCCCTTTGCTCAAGATATCCAACACAACTTGAATTTGCAGTAGGCTATCGTTGGCCCTCCAGGTAGTGCCCACCCGTTGCCAAACTTTGCCCGCTCCAGCCCTGCCCCCTCTATGGCCCGTCTGTCTCAAGAGCTAGCCCGGTTTTCCCGCCTTCCCGAGAGCCCAGAGCAACCCGAACCCTCCCCGGAAGGGTTGATCCGCATCGAAGACATTCTAAAACTGGCGGGCGAGCGCAGTTTTGGCTTGTTTTTGGCGGTGCTCTCTTTCCCTTCTGCTTTGCCTCTGCCGGCTCCCGGCTATTCCACTCCCTTTGGCGTGGTCATCCTGTTGCTGGCCGCACAAATGCTGGCAGGGCGAACCACTCCTTGGCTGCCGAAATGGGTGTTGCAGACCTCTATTGAACGGAAGCATTTTCAAAAGTGGGTGCAGGCTGGGATCCCATGGTTGCAGCGCATTGAAAAAATTGCCCGCCCCCGTTGGAAGCAGCTTTGCACCACACGGCTCGGCCAAGTCTGGCTGGGCACCTGGATCGGCTTGATGGGGATTTCCATGATCATCCCCGTTCC
Source organism: Synechococcus sp. R5-15 (assembly GCF_047462035.1). NCBI lineage: Bacteria > Bacillati > Cyanobacteriota > Cyanophyceae > Synechococcales > Synechococcaceae > Synechococcus > Synechococcus sp. R5-15. The sequence continues at coordinate 17,369 of NZ_JANSIK010000026.1, forward strand.
AGGCACCAACACCCTGCCGGCAATGGGGGTTTTCGTCACCGCCTTTGGCCTCCTGGAAGAAGACGGGATCCTGTGCAGCTTGGGATCCCTGATCTGTGTAGCAGGAGGACTGCTGACCACTTCCATTTTGATCGGCCTGTGGTTGGGGGGAACAACCCTTTTGGATTGGCTGGGAAGATAGCTATGCCAGCACCGCTTTTATCGGGATGCTGGGGTCAGCGCCAGATCCTGAGTGAGGCGCAGCTCGATCACCTGATTGGGATCCAGCACCACCACCTGTGGTGCCGTTACATTGCCAATTACCGCTCCGGCCACCCCTGCCCCCAGCACTTCCTCTGTGGCAATGGCATTGTCTCCGGTTACCAAGCCGAGAATAGCGCCTGCTGCTGCACCGATGGCCGCATCCTGAATGATTTTGCCTGTGGTGGTGTAGCGGGGATCCTTGACATCGTGAATGATGTCCGATTGGGCAGCCAAGGGGAACAGTTGGTTGTTGACAATGATGCTTTCCGCCACAAAACGGGTGCCCCCTGGGGCTGGCTCAAAGCGGCCATCCACCCGCGAGCCAAAAGGCACCAGAATATCCCCCTGGGCGTTGCGAATCGGGTTGCGGACGATCAAAGACATGGGCCGGGTTTCGTTGGGGGCAATGAAGAGGCGCTCGTTGAAGGGGGTGGTGGTTTGCATCAGGGTGCCCGCCGCTAGGGTGGAAAGGCGCAGGTCAAAGCCTGGCTGGGAACCGGAGGGCAAGCCCCCTGGGTTTTGTGCCACCAAGGATCCCCGGCTGAGCATGGCCTGGTGGGTGAAGGCTGCTACCTCGGCGCGAGTGGCGGGACGGTTGGGTTCCAAGAGCATCGGGTCTGGATAATTGACAATCAACCCGGCGCGGTTGGCTGCCGCAAGTTGTGCCAGGGCCCAATTGGGGATGGCTGCCGCATCTCGGTAGCGGCTGAAGAGATCTCCGGGCTGAGCGGCTGGGATCGCTCCCGTGTTGCCAATGGCGTTGGTCAAAACCACCAGCGCTTCGGTGCGGGTAACGGGCTGCTCAGGACGGAAGGTGCCATCGGGAAAGCCTGCCACCAGGTTGTTGGCTGCTGCCGTCGAGATGGCGCTGGCTGCCCAGTGGGTGGGGGGCACATCCCGAAAGCCGATAAAAGTACCGGAGGTATTGCGGAGGCGGAAAGCGGTATTGACAATGGTGGCAAACTGAGCGCGGGTCACCGGCTCATTGGGGCGGAAGGTACCATCGGGGAAGCCGTTCAACACTCCTTGAGCGGAGAGGGTCTCAATGTAGGCTTGGGCCCAGTGACCAAAGGTGTCGCGGAAGGGAGCGGCCATGGCCACCTGGCAGTGGATGCCCAAGACAGCTCCCGATAGGAGTATGCCTGCTGCACGTGGAGTTAAAAGAGAGGGAAACATCGTTCGTTCACCGAGTTGTCGTAGCGCCCATCGCTGGGTCAATGGCTACTTTTATTCTGGCTATTTCCTCAGTGATGACAATGGCGGAAACCCTTGCTCTGTGGTAATTTGAGCGTTTCTAACCCAAGATTTGCAGCAAAACGCAACTGCAGAGGATTGATAAGGAAACCCCTAAATCTCTGTCGCGTCAGCTAGAAATCGCAGGAGCCCCGCACTGTACCCGTAGGGTCAGTGCCGGGAGGAATGCGCTTTGATG
>NZ_JANSIK010000027.1:0-13155 GCF_047462035.1 Synechococcus sp. R5-15
ACTGCGCAAGGAGCCATCCATGCGTAGCGTGGTAGGAATCTCCGGCCTTCAGGCAGGGGAGGATGTCAAACGAACGACACTTGCTTTCTGAGCCACTAACCTTGTAGAAAGACAAGGGCGAAAGGGCGGCTTTGATGCGGCGGCGCATTCTACAGCTTTGCATCCTCGGCTGGACGATGCTCCTCGTCCTGGCAGTGGGGGGCAGGGGATCCCTGCTGGTTCCCCACTTTTTTGGCATTGAAGCCCTGCAAGCCCAGGCTCAAACTCAAGCCGGAGAACTGCCGCAGCCGATGCGGCTCAAACTCCCCCCCGGCCTGGATCGCTACGCCTACGACAAGGCGGTGGGAGACTACTTTGAGGAAATCGAGCCGCTTTTGCCAGGTGGAGCCTATGCCCAGTGGGCCTTCTATCCCGTCCCTATCTACATCCAAGGGGATCACCCCCAGTGGAAGGCCTCCGTGGAGCAAGCGGTGAAGGAGTGGTCGGCCTACATCCCGCTCAAGGTGGTGGCCAAAGAGGAGGAGGCTTTCTACGGGATGAGCATTTACCGCGTTCCTCCTATTGGCGGCGGGGTGGCTGGGGCGGCCCGCCCGGAGTTTTTCTTCGCCTCCGATGGCTCTTTGCAGCAGCGGGTGCGCATCGTCATTGCAGAAGGACAGGGGTTGGCCGAAATAACGGCGGTGGCCCGACACGAGATCGGGCATGGGCTGGGGCTGTGGGGCCATAGCCCGAACCTGCGGGATCTGATGTATGGCGGACACCATGCGGCGGCTACCGGCAATCGGCGGGTGTTGCGGGTGCCCAACATTACCAAGCGGGATCTCAACACCCTCAAGCGCGTCTACGAGCAGCCCACCCTCAGCGGGCAGGTCTTTCCAGAGAGCTATCGCCGCCTGTTTGGCCAGCTTCTGCAGGAAAAGCCGCTGCCCGAGAGAGCTCTTGGATTGCCGCTAGCTAGAGCTGCAGGAGTTGCGACACCCCCTTGAGCGCCATAGCTAGGAGAAAAAAGAGCAACTGGGTGGCAACAATGCTGGGGCCGGAGGGCAGGTTGAAGGTTGCCGAGGCGATCATCCCCAGCACCGCGCTCAGTCCCCCAATACCTATGGCCAGCAGCACATAGGTTGTAAAGCGGGATCCCAAAAGCCTTGCCGTCGAGGCTGGGATGACCACAAAAGCGCTCACCAGCAACACCCCCACAGAGCGAATTGAGAGCGCCACCACCACAGCCAGCAACACCACAAAAGCCAGCTTCTGCCAGCCCACCTGAACCCCCCGCGCCCGCGCCAGCGGCTCATCCAGGGTCAGCAACATTTGGGAGGGCAAAGTCAATCCCACATAGGCCGAGCTGATCAGCAAGAGGATCCCGCTCGTCCACAGGGCTGCCGGGCTGATCCCCAAAATCTCCCCAAACAACAACTGGTTGAGGTTGCCCCGATAGCCGGGCAGCAAGCTGAGGGCGATAACGGCCAGCGCCAAAGAGGAAGAGTAGATGATGTTCAGCACCGCATCCGCCGACAGTTGAGTGCGCTCCAAGACAAAGGTGACGCCCAAAGCAAATCCCACCCCAAACACCATCAACACCACGGTGGGATTCAGCCCCAGCAGCACTCCCAAAACAATCCCCAGCAGAGCCGAATGCCCCAGGGCATCGCTAAAAAACGACAGTTGCCGCAGAATAACAAAACTGCCCAGCAGCCCACCTGTCATGCCGGTGAGGATCCCACCCAGCATGGCCCGCTGCATAAAGGGCAACTGCAACAGCTCCACCACCTGCGCCCAGCCTTCCGACATCTCTTTGTCTCTCAGTGACGGTGGATGTAGCGGACAAAATGGTGCTCCGCACCGCTGTCGCGAACAGGCCCATAAACCCGGCTCAGCACTTCTGGTGCCAAAGCCACCTGGGGGGATCCCTGGCAGATGAGGGATTGGTTGAGGCACAGCACGCGGTCGCAATGGCGGGACACCATCTCCAAATCATGGGAGATCTGCAAAATAGCCCAGCCCAGAGATTGGCGCAGCTCTTCCAAGAGCCGGTAAAACTCCCCCTCGCTGAGCGTATCTAAGCCTGCCGGTGCCTCGTCGAGGATAAGCAGCCGCCGCGGCCAAGCCAAGCAATAGGCCAACAGCACCCGTTTCAGCTCCCCGCCGCTGAGCTGGCCCAAAGCCTTAGAGGACAGGTGGGATGCGCCGGCTCGTTCCAGCGCCTCTTGCACCGCCTGCTGCCGAGCAGAGCGCTGCTGCCAGGGCCAGCGGGGTTGCAATGCCCCCCAACCCAAAGCCACAAACTCCTCCACCACCATGGGGATCCCAGGATTGAACTGAAAACGCTGGGGCACGTAAGCCACCTGCTGCCGCACTGACGGGGGCAAATAGCCGGACAGGCGCACCGGCTCTCCCAGAATCCAAACCGAGCCGCACTGCGGCGGCAGGATCCCCAAGATGGCCTGCACCAAGGTACTTTTGCCGGCTCCATTGGGGCCAACAACCGCCGTATGGGATCCCGCCCTCAGCTCAAACGACACATTTTGCACCGCCAACTGGGATCCCCGATAGACTGTCAGCCCCTCGACGCGCAGGACAACCTCGCCGGAGCAGGAGATCATCGCCCCCTCGCCAGCAGGTGTTCGAGAGCAGCTTGGCCCAGCAGCGGCAATTGCAGGGGCAGGAAGGCCGTCTCCTTCTCAAAGGCGGAGACCAGGTTCTCCACGTTTTGCCGCAGGATGGTCAGGTAATATTCCGGCTCGATCCCCTCAGGGCCAGCGGTTTCGATGGGATCGAAAACGCGAACTTGGATCCCTAGGTCTCTGGCCAAAACCTCAAAGGGGTTGTTACTCCCCAGCTGCGGTTCCACCAGGATCGTCTTCAGGCCGGATGCCCGCACCGTCTCCATCACCCGTCGCACATCTTCTGGAGAAGGATTGGCCTCTGGGATCTCCACCAAGAACTCGGCTTTGAGGTTGTAGCGCTCGGCAAAATAGGGGGCAAAGTCGTGGAAGACCACAAAGCTTCTTCCGGCAAAGGGAGCTAGCCGAGCGGCAATCTCCTCATCCAAAGCCTTGAGCTTCTCGATAAAAGCAGCCGCATTGGCCCGGTAGATCTCCGCCCCTGCCGGATCCGCAGCGATTAAGCCGTCGCGGATGTTTTCCACCTGCTGAATAGCCCGCCTGGGATCCAGCCAAATGTGGGGGTTAAACTCGCCGTGGCTGTGCCCATGAGAGTGGCCATGGCCATGCCCGTGAGAATGGCCGTGACTGTGTCCATGAGAGTGTCCATGGCCGTGACCGTGGGAGTGCCCATGCTCTGGCTCCTCAGCCCGCAAAGTTGGGATCCCTTCGCTGCTGTCAACGATTTGCAATTGGGGGTTCCCAGCGCTGGCGATCAACCCTTCCAAAAACGTTTCCATACCCAACCCGTTGATCACCAGCACATCCGCCTGAGCCAGCAAACGAACCTCCTCAGGTCGAGCCTGAAAGTCGTGGGGCCCCATCTGAGGGGGAAGGAGTGGCGTGACTTCTGCCCGATCCCCGGCCACAGCACGGGTAAATTGCGTTATCGGCAAAATCGTGGTCACCACCTTTGGGGGGCTGGATCCCTGCTGGGCTTGGGATCCCTCCTGTCGAAGGTGCAAGCCGCCCAGGATCCCGACCGAAAGAGCGGCCACCAGAGATACCAGCGATCGCATGGATCGAACAGAGCGAAGAGAGTTAAGCCTATCGGTCATGTGCAGAAATACCTCACAAAACAACAGAGACAGCAGAACTTGCAGAACCCGACCTTCGAAAAGCCAAAGCCCTCTGCTGGAGCAAAGAAAACATGCTCACCAGACCGTTGCTCCTGGAAGGGCTAAGGCTGAAATTGAGGCCCATCTCCCGCACAAACTCTGGGGAAACCCCCAAAATCTCTTCCGGCGCTAGGCCACTTAGCCCCTCCACCACAATGGCCACCAAACCCTTGACCAACTGAGCATCGGCATCCCCTTGGATGTAGACCTTGCCCTCCCTAAACTCGGTGGCCAGCCACACCCGCGAAGCGCAACCTCTGACTAGGTTCTCCTCCCTTCTCTCCGCTTCGGGCAAAGGGGGCAGCCGTTTGGCATAAGCCAACAGAAGCTCGTACTTCTGCTTAGAAGTTTTGGCTTTTTGGAAGCGCTCAATAATTTGCCGCAGAGCTTTGGGCATCCGCCAGCTCGTCTGATGAGAATGATAATCAGATCCATAATAACACCCTTCCCAGGGGAGTCAGTTGCTCAGCCGGGATCCGGAAGATTCCAAGCATGCGGCAGGGGATCCCTACTGGGCTGAGAGGGATGGCTGCTGCAGAAGGATTGGATCACTGGACGTTGTGGAAGTGGATCCCGTGCTGGATCGGCGCAATTGGCTTTTGCGCTGACAGCTCCGCCGTCGGCCAAGCCATTCTCTAGTCACCGGCTGCTTTATCCAGCGGTCTCTGCAGCGCTTGACTGGCGCGCACGACTGGGCCGGCGTTGGCCAGCGTCCAGCGCAGTGCCTCTTGGTTGATCCGCTCGGCAGCAGCTCCGTCGTGGATGGCAATTGCTTCTAGCAGCTTGCGATGAAAGTCAAGCGACTCCTGCATCTTGCCTTCAACGTTATAGGCCAGCCTTAGATACCGCTCGGCGTGCTCGCGCAGATTCCTGATCCGCTGGATCAGCTGTTCCCGACCCGTGATGGCGTAACACCTGAGACGAAAGTGCCACTCCTCGCGCAGATAGGTCCATAGATCCGTGCCATCGGCCAGCGTTGTAATGGCAGCTAAGAGTTTTCGCAATTCGGCCACGTCCGACGGAGTAGCTTGCTCGGCAGCCAGTCGTGCAGCCAACCCTTCCAGCCCAATGCGCATCGCATAGAGTTCTTCAAATTCCTCCCAACTGAGCGGCACCACCCGCACCCCATAGTTGGTAACAAACTCAACCAGGTGTTCCTGGCTCAGCATGCGCAGGGCCTCGCGAATAGGTGTGCGGCTGACGCCGAAAAGAGAGGCCAACTGCTCTTGGCGCAGCCACTCGCCCGGTTGCAGCTTGCTGTTCAGGATCATCTCCCGTAGCTTTGTGTACACCAATTGCTGCGGCGTTTGGCCAGACTTAGCAGGTCGGAGTTTGAGCTTTCCTTGCGCAAGCAGGTCGGCTGATTTTGCCCAGCGTCTGCCAGGTCGAGATTTAGCTGGGGTGCCGTCGTTCGCTGTAGCCATCCGTGCTCCTGCTGGTTTGCCCATAGTAAGTGCGTGGGCTTGCTGCTACGAAGTGCTTGAGCAGCAAGAGATAGCTAGCCTTCTGAGAACCTGTAGGTCAGCGTCTGTTGAAGTCGTGATTGTATAGGTACCCTTTGCCCCCGACAAGACACTGACAAGGTAGGAGATCAAGGTAGGAGAGGCTGCAAAGTTACTCACCGTCCGGCAGGGCTCCCTTGGCAGTATCAACCTGCTTCAACTCTGGAAAGCATACGGCAAAAGGAGGCGCGAGTTGAAGTTGGAGAACTGCCTTCACGGCCAAGCCGACAACAGCAGATAGCTGATTATCCCAGGTGTTCAGGGTAAACCAATCCTTCGGTGTCTTCGCAGGCCAGCTCGATAACTCAGTTGTCTCTGGCAAAAGTTATCCGCTTTGACTGGGATCCCTAGCTTGGTTGCAGTAGGGACACTGGCCAACGGTAGAAAGGATGTGGCCCGGCTTGGCGCGAACAGGATATCTCTGCCCTGGGATAACCGGTCGGTTGTGCAGAAGCGTGACTCTACCTGCGCCTATCAGTTCTCCAGTGATCCTAAAGGCATCGCCTGCAAACTCAACGGTCATGGGGATGAACTGCCCTGCTTCCGTCGATGGGCTAACCTCGGGCAGGAGCTCCAGATCGCCGCTGCGAACTGCCACTTGTACCACTTGGTCGTCACAATGCAAAGGAACGTCGGCTTCTAGTCCGGGTGCGAGACGCACGCGGCCTGGGCCGATGCGCCGAGCTGTAAGCACAGTTGCGCCGCCAAAGAACTGGGCAACAAACGAGTTGGCTGGTGACTGCCAGATCTGCTGCGGTGTCCCGAATTGTTCTACTTGACCAGCCTGCAGCACAGCTACTCGGTCGGCAATGGCCAGGGCTTCCTCCTGATCGTGGGTGACGAAGAGGGTTGTCACGCCACTGGCGCGCAGCAGAACTTGCAAGTCAGCCCGGATAGCTGCCCGCAGTTGGGGATCCAGGGCAGCCAGAGGCTCGTCCAGCAATAGCACGCGCGGCGACACAGCTAGGGCCCGGGCAATAGCCACGCGCTGGCGCTGACCTCCAGAGAGTTGGGTAACTGGTCGGTCGGCCAGCTCAGCGATGCGGCAAAGTTCCAGCATCTCGCTGATGCGCCGGCTCATTGCTTCTTTTGCCACCCGGCGCATGCGCAGTCCGAAAGCCACGTTATCCCGAACATTTAGATGCTCAAACAGGGCATAACTCTGGGGAACCCAACCCACAAGTCGCTTCTCCGGTGCTAACGTACTTGTGTTGATCCCATCGAGCAAAAGACGGCCCTGGGTAGGGATCAGCAAACCGGCTACCAAGCGCAGCAGAGTGCTCTTGCCACAGCCACTGGGGCCGACCAACACCACGATCTCCCCAGGTTGCACCTCCAGGCAAATGTCCTGAACCACCCAACGTCCAGGGGTGTAGGCATAGGCGATGTGATCGAACACTACAGAGGCTGGGCTGGTCATGCTTGTCCTATCTTGCTACCGCCTAGCCACTCAATGGCGATGGCAGCAGGCACGACGAAGAAGAGAAAAATGGCTGTAATCGCCGCCGCCACTTCCACCCGGTTGGTGATGTATGCCGAGTACAACTCGATGGGCAGCGTTTTGTTCAGAGGGGTGAACAAGAAGAACGAGACATTGAACTCCCCCATGGACAGCGTGAACACCAAAATCAAAGCAGCCAGCAACGCGCTGCGGATCGAGGGGAGCGTCACATACCACAGCCGCTGCATGGCCGATGCGCCCAAGGTGCAGGCCACAGCTTCGCGCTCGATCAATGCCGCTTGGGCCAGCGCCGGCACCAAGGTTGCCACCAGAAACGGTAGGGTGTAGATCACTTGACCGAGCAGAAGCAGTAGCCCGCTGGCTCGAGCTGCTGGGTAAGCCAAGATTAAAGCCAAGGCAATGGCAATGCCGGGGATGGCCAGCGGCAGATTGATCAAGGCCATCAGCGCCTGCCGGCCAATGAAGTTATGCCGCGCAATAAGCCATGCGGCGGGTAAACCAACAGCCAGGTCAATTGCTAGCACCGTGCAGGCTAGGCGCAGGCTAAAGAGGGCGTAGGGTCGCACAGTTTCCCATCCCTGCCACAGCCAGTTGGTGGTGACCCCGCCAGCCCAAAAACCAAGCGGCCAGTTAACAGTGGTCGCCACAACAATCAGCAAGGGCACTGGTGCCAGGCACAGGATCACTGCAGCCAAGGTGAACCCCTGCCCAATCGCTGTGACGGGATCCGCTGCGTGCTGGCGCTTGCAAGCTAGTGGCTTCACTTCACCAGCTCCCTCTGCAACATATCTGGCGGGCGATGAGGCTGTAGGCCACGTTCAGCAACCTGACCCAGACCCAGTAGAATGGCCGTAGTCAGCAGAGTGAGAGCAATGCTCAGGCTGGCCGCGCGTTCTGGTTGAAAGCTTTCTGTGAATGACGAAGCGATCTCAAGGGGTAGCACGCGAAAGCCACGGCTTAGGGTGGCTGCCGTGCCAAAAGCCCCGAGGGCTGTTGCCAGACTGACGCTGGCAGCGCTGAGCAAAGCCGGGAGAAGCGTTGGTAGCAGCACGTTGAGGTAAACCTGCAAAGGGGTGGCACCTAGCGTGCGGCTGACGTCGATCACGTCCTGCGATAGCGCTGAGACTGCACCACGCAACACCAACACAACACGGGGGATTTGAAAATACAAGTAGCCCAGCAACATCCCCCCAAAGGTATAGGCAAGGCTTAGCTGGCGTTCACCTGTCAGCAGCAGAAAAAGCTGCGGCACAACGCCGGTCGTTCCGAAGAACAAGATGACGAAGAAACCTATGACAATTCCAGGCAGGCTAAGCGGTACGGTCAAGGCTATTGCCAACGCATTTCGGTAAGGGCTGTTGGATCGCTCGATGTAAATGGCCACCGGAAAACACAAGATCAGCGCCAGCAGCGTAGAGGCGACAGCAATCAACACGCTGTTGAGCAAAGCGCGGCGATAAGCCAGTGAAGTGACAACTGCCGCGTAGTTCTGCAGCGTTAGGCGACCGCTGCTCCCGTCCAGCAGACTCTGGCGAAGCAACACAACTAGAGGTACCAGCAGCCCCAGGGCGAACAGTAGAACAACGGGTGCCGCGAGCAATACTTGTCTTGTTGCCCGCGACCCCCCGAGAGAGCAAAAGTTTGTGCTCAAGATCACCGGATTACCTCGGCCTTCCAACGCTCATTGAATCGCTCTTGCACAGCGCGCATTTGCCCGTAGTCCGGCACAGCTACTTTTTCGTAGGCGCTGGCCGGGAGCATCTTGGCAGCAATTCCGGGATCCACAGTTACTTGCCGCACGGGCCGCAGATAGCTCTTGGCAAACAACACCTGACCCTCGTTCGACAGCGTGAAGTCTATCAACCTCTTGCCACCCTCAGAATTGGGTGCGCCCTTGACCAAGCCAATCACATAGGGAATAGCGATTGAGCCCTCGCAGGGGATCACGACTTCAACCGGGGCATTCTCGTTGTTCTTGAGCTGATATCCGTTGAAGTCAGCATCGATCAGGATAGGAATCTCTCCCTGCTGAACCAGGGCAGTGGCTGTCTGGGCTGGGAGCTGCAAGTCGTTGGCCTTAAGCTGAGCCAAGTATCGAATGCCGGGATCCCAGTTCTCCAGCGTACCGCCTAGCGCCAGGTTAGCAGCTGTAGCTACCGAGTACCCAATTGCTGCTTGGGTGGGATCCAGAAAACCCACCTTGCCCTTGTATTCATTCTTGGTCAGGTCAGCCCAGCACTGAGGGACAGGCGCGTTGCCCAGTACCTTGGTGTTGACCAAGAAGGCTACTGCTCCTTGATGAATCGTCATCCAGCGGCCCTCGGGATCTTTCAGCCCCTCTGGGATCTCATCAAACCCAGCTGGCTTGTAGGGCTCCAGCAAACCTGCCTCAGCGGCCTGAATGCCGAAGACAATTCCGAAGTAGGCAGTATCCGCTTGTGGGGCAGCGGCTTCAGCTTTGAGGGCAGCCAGTGTCTGGCCCGAATTCTTGGGATCCGAGGGGGCTTGCAGGCCAGTTTTGGCAGTGAAGGACTTGAGCACCTCGCCCCAGTTCGCCCATTTCTCCGGACTGTTGTAGGCCACCACCAAGGCAGCACGCCCGCCAGCCGGAACCCCTGTTGCTGGAGGAGCCGAGGTTGCCACTGCCCATGCTGTCAACAAAGCGGCGACCGGGAGACTAATTAGGGGAAGCTCAGCCAGCTTTTTCATCTTGACACCCTCCTTGCGCCAATAAGTGTATGCGCTTATTAGCAGGCTACACGACTGAATTTAAGCTGACGTTAAGAGCTGGCTCCCTCTTGGGGTTTGCAGAGATCCTTGAGCTCGTGGATTGAAACAGGATTTGACAAGGGATCCCTACCGGGCCGGCGGTTTCTCTGTGGCGGCCTGTTCTGGACAGAGTTCGTTGTTCTTCGTGGGGGAAGCCTATTCTGCGTGACAGGGATCCGGCTCGATCTGTGAACCCCTTGTGCAGTTGGGAAAAGCCGTGTGGGTAGGGCTATTCCGACTTCTCGCTACCGCACCGAGCGATAGCCGCCACTTACTCCCCGTGGTGAGAGGACCAGTTGCCAAAGTTGGCTGGCCCGGGCCTTGAAGCTACCGGCACTCATCAGGAGATAGAGCCGCCACATGCGGCGAAAGCGCTCATCGTAGCGGTCGGCTAATTTTGGCCATGCCTGCTCGAAATTGGCGTGCCAGGCTTTTAAGGTGGCCACGTAATTGATCCCAAAATTGTGCCAGTCTTCCAGCACAAATAAGCCCTCAAAGGCTGCAGTAATCAGATGAGGCGAGGGCAGCATCGAGTTGGGGAAAATGTAGCGCTCAATCCAGGGATCCCGCCCCTGGTAGGCCACGTTGCTGCCGATGGTGTGCAGAAGAAACAAGCCATTGTCGTTCAACAAGCGGCGGGCTACCTGCATAAACGTTCGGTAGTTTCGGTAGCCAACATGTTCAAACATGCCGACAGAAAGGATGCGATCAAACTTTCCCTGGGTCTGGCGATAGTCTTCTAACCGAATCTCGACCGGCAGGCCGCGGCAGCGTTCGCTGGCCAGTTTGGCTTGCTCTTTGGAAACAGTAATCCCCACAACCTGCACCCCGTAGCGTTCGGCCAGGTACTGGGCTGTGCCGCCCCAGCCACAGCCGATGTCGAGCACCCGCATGCCGGGTTGGAGTTCCAGCTTGCGGGCAATGAGGTCAAGCTTAGCTTCTTGGGCTTCATCCAGAGTTTGCGCGCCCCCATCCCAATAGGCACAGCTGTAGATCATGCGGCGATCCAGCATGGCCTCATAGAGATCGTTGCCAATGTCATAGTGGCGCCGGCCAATGACAAATGCCCCCTTGCCCCGCTGGCGGTTGATGAGGCGACTGTCCAGCCCAAGTAGGGGCTGAATTAGCCAACCCACCCGCTGCGGCGCCTGGGCAGTTAGGAGACGACAAACTAACTCATCAATGGCCTCGCAATCCCACCAGCCCTCCATGTAGGCCTCGCCAAAGCCCAGGGATCCATAGAGCAGGCAGCGCAGATATAGCCGCTCGTCGTGAACTTGAATATCCCAAGGTTGCGAGCCATTGAGGGTTATACCGGCAACATCCAAAACCCGAAGCGCATGCTGACGCGCCAGCCGGTGCAAGCTGTTGAGTCCTTTCCCCATCCCTAGGGATCCCTCACTGCAGGGAAACTGACTCAACAAATACACCCCAAGGTGGCAAGGGATCCAACAAGTTTCCAATTTCTAGGGATCCCCCCGAAGGGGGAACCCTCCTGAGCTTGGTGTACCAGGTCACGCATTTCAAGTTTCCAATTTCTAGGGATCCCCCCGAAGGGGGAACCCTAAAGTATCACAGTAGCTGGGGGTGGCTGGTCCGTGAAAGTTTCCAATTTCTAGGGATCCCCCCGAAGGGGGAACGAGCGCTGTGCATACATCCGTGATATCGCACGGATAATGTTTCCAATTTCTAGGGATCCCCCCGAAGGGGGAACAAGGGAGGTAGTTATGTCCAAGATACCCGCTTCCTTGGTGTTTCCAATTTCTAGGGATCCCCCCGAAGGGGGAACGTGACCACGTGTTATTTCTTGAGGACGAAACTGTACTGTTTCCAATTTCTAGGGATCCCCCCGAAGGGGGAACCAATCTTGTTTCTCGAAGATGAGGTTGTGTTCATCTTCAATGTTTCCAATTTCTAGGGATCCCCCCGAAGGGGGAACTGCAAAGGTGGTCCACGATATGCTCTGGGGCGCAAAGTTTCCAATTTCTAGGGATCCCCCCGAAGGGGGAACCCGGAAAACCGTACTATGAGCCACCACGGCTCATAGTGAAGGTTTCCAATTTCTAGGGATCCCCCCGAAGGGGGAACAAATGGGACATTCGCGAGATAGACGAGATCTTCCAGTTTCCAATTTCTAGGGATCCCCCCGAAGGGGGAACCCCTGTCTCTGTACCTGGTCCCTTAACAGGTTTGGTTAGCTACCGTTTCCAATTTCTAGGGATCCCCCCGAAGGGGGAACATAGAATCGTCTTTAACCCACGAGTACCTGAAGGAACTATCTACAGTTTCCAATTTCTAGGGATCCCCCCGAAGGGGGAACTCTGTTTTATAAGGACATCGGCGGCTTCTTAGCCGACTGTCTGTTTCCAATTTCTAGGGATCCCCCCGAAGGGGGAACATAATCGCAGTAGGCCGGTGGGAAATCCGGGGCAGCTTCGCGTTTCCAATTTCTAGGGATCCCCCCGAAGGGGGAACACTCGATAATTTGGGATTTTCGGACCCATTTTGGCGGGCCTGAGGTTTCCAATTTCTAGGGATCCCCCCGAAGGGGGAACGTCACTGGGTTAATTACCAAAACTACTCCGAGCAGTGGTTTGTTTCCAATTTCTAGGGATCCCCCCGAAGGGGGAACGCGGGGAGTATCGAAAGGCTCTGCAGTTCATCAAGAAGTTTCCAATTTCTAGGGATCCCCCCGAAGGGGGAACATACATACGCTTCACGCAAGCTACTTGACTGCAGGTTTCCAATTTCTAGGGATCCCCCCGAAGGGGGAACACTACATAGTCACTAACTATAGCTCACGTAATTTTGAAGTTTCCAATTTCTAGGGATCCCCCCGAAGGGGGAACGGCTATGGATCCCCGCACGATCGTCTGTGGCGTTATGGCGTTTCCAATTTCTAGGGATCCCCCCGAAGGGGGAACTGTTCTTTATCCCCTACAAAGGGAGGTACAAAATGAAAATGTTTCCAATTTCTAGGGATCCCCCCGAAGGGGGAACCTGGATCGCGCGGGCCTGCTCCGTAAGCTTGAAAGAGTTTCCAATTTCTAGGGATCCCCCCGAAGGGGGAACGATTCGCCCTTAACGGGGCGAAGGTCGAGGAGGACTGGCTCGTTTCCAATTTCTAGGGATCCCCCCGAAGGGGGAACTTCCTCTTCCCGAAGGTCAGGAAGAGCTAACTGAATAACCGTTTCCAATTTCTAGGGATCCCCCCGAAGGGGGAACTCTGTCTTATTTACAGCAGTTGTACGCCTATTGCTTTGGCAGTTTCCAATTTCTAGGGATCCCCCCGAAGGGGGAACAAACTCACCCATCTGCCACTTCCTCATCGGGGATCCACCAGTTTCCAATTTCTAGGGATCCCCCCGAAGGGGGAACTTTGTTGTCGTTGGTACAACCAACGGAAATGATGTCCTCATGTTTCCAATTTCTAGGGATCCCCCCGAAGGGGGAACAAAGTAGCAAGTTGTTCAATAGATTGAGTACTAGAGAGTTTCCAATTTCTAGGGATCCCCCCGAAGGGGGAACCTGCTGGATTTACGACCCATGGTTCCGAGGGGAACACGGGTACGTTTCCAATTTCTAGGGATCCCCCCGAAGGGGGAACGGTACTATTCTTCTACAGGTATGTGGACTAAGAA
>NZ_JANSIK010000028.1:0-16346 GCF_047462035.1 Synechococcus sp. R5-15
ACAAACAGAATGCTATCGCTGCATAGTTGAACAGTGATGTTCAGCAGTGTTCAGCGTAAATGTATCAGTTGGAGCCCCAGCCTCTTATGCCACAACCGCAGCCCCCCAGAAGACTGGAAGACCAGTTTGTGGAGAATGTCTCCCGTTATCCCACTTACTTTATTACCGTTTTGCTGGGGGGGATCTGGGCTGGCCTCCAGCCTTTTGTCGGCCTGTATCGCAAAAGTCCAACAGCGGCGGCTATGGTTACGCTGGGATCCCTTTTGTTGCTTCTATTTGTTTATTTCACCCTGCGAGGCATGACAGGGAATACCTTTTGGCCAGAATAGATACTGGGTTGAGGTTGGGGCCCATGGGCGAAGCTGTGCAGTGGACGCCGGCAGCATAAGCACGCCTCAAGGGGATCCCTCTTTTTCGCCCCACTGCTGACAAGAAGTAAAGTGCTCCGCACCGCTCGCGCGAATGAAAAGTTTGCCCCGGAATGGTGGCGGTCTATGGGCAGGCCAAGCCTCAATTGGCTCTTCAGGGATCCCGGCTGCAAGCTGTAGCGAGGGGATTGGATTTGCCGCTAGCTTGGTAGAGGTGTTCTCCTCCGTTTTTTGAACTCATGGCAGATTGGATCCTGTTGGCGCTGGTGGGTTCTGCAACCTACCTGCTGCTGCAAAAAAGTGTGGCCCGCCTTTCGAAGGTGCCGTGGCGGATCCTGTGGCTGGTGATGATGCTGCCCCCTTTGGTTTGGGTGCTGGGGCGTCAGGTGTTTCAGTACGAATTGCCTCCCTTGCTGATGTTGCTGCTGTTTCTCACCTCCTACTTTACCAGCATGACCTTGGTGAGACGAGGGGGTATTCGACCCTCAACCGGAGGCCCTCGGCCAGAGGTGGAAAACTCCTCTCCAGAAGCGGATCCCTCGCCGGCTGGGGAACCTGAGCCAGAGGAAGAGGAGGAAGCCGGCGCCGCAGATCCGGTCTCGCTGGCTCTTGCCCACACCCCCATCTCCGAAGTGCCGCGGGAGAAGCTGAGCCATTGCTTCCCCTGGAACGTCTTTTATTTGCAAAATGTGGAGTACCGCCCCCAGGCGATCATCTGCCGGGGCAACTTGCGGGCGGATCCCAGTGAAGCCTATGAGCGGGTGCAGCAAAACGTGGAAACCACTTTCGGCAAACGCTTTTTGGTGGTGCTGCAGGAGGGGTTTGCCGGTAAGCCCTTTTTTGCCTTGGTGCCCAACCCGGCGGCGCGGCGCTCCCTGGCGGACAGTCGAGAGTTGCCGCTGCTGGCTTTGGGGCTGTTGCTATTCACCTTCTGGACAACCCTCAGTGCTGGGGCCCACGCGGCTGGGGTTAGCCCTGACCGGCTGCTGCATTTGCCCTCTCTGATGAAAGGATTGCCCTATGCGGTCGGGATCCTTGCCATTTTGGGATCCCATGAGTGGACTCGTTACTGGGTGGCCCGCCGCCACCACATCAAAACCTCGCTGCCCTATTTCATCCCGGTGCCTTTTGTCCTAGGGACTTTTGGGGCGTTTATCCAGTTGAAAGAGCCGGTGCCCAACCGCAAGGTGTTGTTTGATATCGCCGCCGCTGGGCCGCTGGCAGGGAGCCTTGTTGCTTTGGGCATGCTGTTGCTGGGGCTGTTGTTTTCAGCGCCTGCAGATCCTCCCGCGGTGCCGGAGGGGCAGCCGACCCCGATTAGTTTTCATCGCCTTGACCCGCGCCTATCGGTGCTGCTGGCAATTCTGGCCCGCATGGTGCTGGGGGATCAGTTGCAGCCGGGGCAGGTGATCGAGCTGCACCCGCTGGCCTTTGCCGGCTGGCTGGGCTTGGTGGTGATTGCCTTTAACCTCATGCCGGTGGGCCAACTGGATGGAGGGCACATTGTCCACGCAGTGTATGGACAGCAGATGGGAGCGAATGTGGGCCGGGTAGCCCGCTGGTTGGTGTTGCTGCTGGCTTTGACGGTGCAGCCTTGGCTGTTGCTCTGGGCGCTGCTGCTGTTTGTGATTTCCAGTGCTGACGAGCCGGCCCTCAACGATGTGACGGAACTGGACGAGGCCCGGGATCTGCTGGGGCTGGGGATGCTAACGCTGCTGGTGCTGATCCTGCTGCCGGTGCCGCCGTTTTTGCAAAATGGGCTGGGCTTGGCCTAGATCCGGGGTAGGATCCAAACCGCCCCTGACCTCGTTCTCCTCTCATGGAACGCAGCTTAATCGTTCAAAAGTACGGCGGTACCTCTGTCGGCTCTGTCGAGCGTATCCAAGCCGTGGCCCAACGGGTGGCCCACACGGTGGAGCGGGGACATCGGGTGGTGGTGGTGGTCTCGGCGATGGGGGATGAAACCGATCGCCTTGTGGGCTTGGGGGAGCAGATCTTGCAGGGATCCCCGACCACACCGGCCCAGTTGCGGGAATGGGATATGCTCCTTTCCACCGGTGAGCAGGTGAGCATTGCCCTGGTGGCCTTGGCGCTGCAACGCTTGGGGTGTCCTGCCCTTTCCCTGACGGCAGCCCAGGTGGGCATTGTCACCACTCGGGATTACAGCCGGGCCCGCATTTTGCACATCCACACCGACCGCCTGTGGCAGCACCTGGAGCGGGAAGAGGTGGTGGTGGTGGCCGGGTTCCAGGGGATTACCAGCCTGGCGGAGCTGGAGATCACCACCCTAGGTCGGGGGGGATCCGACACCACGGCGGTGGCCTTGGCAGTGGCTTTGGGAGCAGAGCTGTGTGAGATCTACACCGATGTGCCGGGGATCTTCACCACGGATCCGCGTAAGGTGCCTGAGGCCAGGCTGTTGCCGGAGATCACCAGTGATGAAATGTTGGAGCTGGCCAGCTTGGGGGCCCAGGTGCTGCATCCCCGCTCGGTGGAAATTGCCCGCAACTACGGTGTGAAGCTGCGGGTGCGCTCCAGCTTGGAGCCGTTGCAGGCGGGATGCGAGGGCACTCTCATTCTTTCTCCTCCCCCCCGTCCTCGTGCTGCCGACAGCAGTATCGAGCTGGGCCTGGCGGTGGATACGGTGGAGCTGGATCGGGATCAGGCCAAGTTGGTGTTGGTGGGGGTGCCGGATCGCCCTGGCATTGCCGCCCAGCTCTTTCAGGGGATCGCGGCGGCAGGGGTGAATGTGGATTTGATTTTGCAGTCCCTCCAGTTCACAGCCGCTCACGCCAGCGGGACGGACTCCTTGCCGCAGGGATCCGTGCCCCAGCCCACCAATGACATTGCCTTTACGGTCAGTCGGTCGCAGGTGACCGAGGCTGCAGCCGTTGCCCGGCGGATTGGCCAAGAGCTGCAGTGTGCAGCGGTGATTGTGGATGAGGCGGTGGCCAAAGTCAGCATTGCCGGGGTGGGGATGATGGGCCGACCTGGGATCG
Source organism: Synechococcus sp. R5-15 (assembly GCF_047462035.1). NCBI lineage: Bacteria > Bacillati > Cyanobacteriota > Cyanophyceae > Synechococcales > Synechococcaceae > Synechococcus > Synechococcus sp. R5-15. Next base: position 3,368 of record NZ_JANSIK010000028.1, read on the forward strand.
CGGCGCAAATGTTCCAGGTGCTGGCCGAGGCCGGGATCAATTTGCAGATGATCTCCATGTCCGAGATCAAGGTGAGCTGTGTGGTGGCTGCGGAGCGGGCCGGGGATGCCGCCTTGGCTCTGGGAGAGTCGTTCCAGGTGATCCCCCACTTGCATCGGGCAAAGATGCCGGCTGCCCCTCAAGACAGCCACCCGGTACGCGGTGTTGCCTTGGATTTGAAGCAATCGCGGCTGGGCCTTCGCAAAGTGCCGGATCGTCCGGGAACTGCCGCCCATTTGTTCGGGCGCTTGGCGGCTGCCGGGATCATCGTGGACACCATCATCCAAAGCCAGCGGGGCTACCACAACGGGATCCCCAGCACCGACATTGCCTTTACCGTGCCTCAGGATCAAGCGATGGCTGCTGAGGCAGTCTGCCGGCAGGTGGCCGAAGAGCTCCAGGCGGCAGGCGTTGACGCAGATCACGACATTGCCAAGGTCAGCATTGTCGGCGCCGAGATGGAAACCTACCCTGGCGTGGCTGCTCGCCTGTTTGCAGCCCTAGCCGAAGCCGGAATCAACATCGAGATGATCGCCACCTCGGAGATCAAGGTGAGCTGTGTAGTGCGCCGGGATCGAGGGATCCCGGCCTTGCAAGCTATTCACCGCGCTTTCCGGCTGGACTGCCCCTAGCCTGCCTTAGGGTTGAGCCGCCAGCAGCAAGGGAAAATGATGGGCGTTGGGGGCGTGCATCACTTGGATCCCCAAGTTGGCGCGGTTGAGGAGATCGGCGTAGGTGGGGATGAAGCGGCCCTGGCTGTCCAGGATGGACTGGTTGAAGTTCAAGCCGTTCAAGTTAAAGGCCATTATGCCGATACCTATTGCCGCCGCCCAAATCCCCACTGTGGGCAGGGCCGCCATCCAGAAGTGGACGGAACGGCTGTTTCTCAGGCCCAGGCCGGGGAACCCCAGCCGCCCCAAGAACGCGTAGTGCCCGGCCAGGAAGTTGTAGGTGACTTCCTCCTGCCCGAAGCGGTAGCCGGCATTTTGTGACTCTTCTTCCGAGGTCTCGCGGATTAGGCTGGAGATCACCAGGGAGCCGTGCAGGGAGGCCAGCAGAGCGCCGCCAAAGACGCCGGCCACCCCCAGCCAGCTAGCAGGGTGCATGAGGATATTGTGCTCCGCCTGGAAAGCCAGCATGAAGTAGAAGGTGCCGGCGATCCCCAGGGGCAAGCCTTCCGAGAAACTGCCCTGGCCGATGGGGTAGACCAAGAGCACTGCCGTAGCCGCCGCCGCCGGAGCGGAAAACGCCACCGCAATCCAGGGACGCATGCCCAAGCGATAGCTCAGCTCCCACTGCCGGCCCAGGTAGCACCACACCCCGATCAGGAAATGGAGCACGATCAGTTGGTAGGGGCCGCCGTTGTAGAGCCATTCATCCAAAGAGGTGGCTTCCCAAATGGGATAAAAGTGCAAGCCGATGGCCGCCGACGTGGGCACCACCGCCGCCGAGATGAGATTGTTCCCCCCTATCAAAGAGCCGATCACCGGCTCGCGGATCCCATCCACATCCACCGGCGGAGCAGCAATAAAAGCGATTACAAAACAAAAGGCTGCTGCCAACAAGGTCGGGATCATCAACACGCCAAACCAGCCGATGTACAGCCGGTTTTCGGTGCTGGTTATCCATTGGCAAAAGCCATTCCAACTCCAGAGCTGCCGTGCAGCCGAGGAGCGGCGAATTACCGTACTCATAGGCCAACTCCTAAAGAGACAAAACCATTCTCTGCTTTGTCGGCTTCCTTGAACGGGGCAAAACTCTTCCCGCGCCGACCGCCAAAAGCGTCTCCTTCTTTCAGGCTAGACAGTTTTAGGGACGCCGACAGGGATCCCTAACTTTCGCAACGGGAATGTGAAAAAAATGGATTTGTCGATACAAATCAGCACCCGCCTGTTGCAATTTGGAGGTCTTTGAGAGCTTCCCGGCGAAGGTCGGTCACTGGCAGTTGATGGCAGCCAAGCTTGAGCAGACGTTTCTTAAGGATAGGTTTAGGAAAGAGGTGCCGTCCGGGACCTGCTTTTTTTCCTCCAGAATCCTAGACAGAGAAAAAATCCTGCAAGCACTTCACCTGCAGGGATCCCGACTGCAAAGCACGGATGGCAGCCGCGGTGGCTTTGGCCCCTGCCAAGGTGGTCACCAGAGGGATCTTGTAAGCCAGGGCAGTGCGGCGGATCTTTTGGCCATCTTGCTGCGCCTCGACACCGGAAGGAGTGTTGATAATGAGCTGAATCTGATGGTTTTTGATGGCGTCGATGACGTGGGGCCGCCCCTCGTGCAGCTTGAGGACTTTATCCACCGGGATCCCGTGCTCGGCCAAAACCTTTTGGGTTCCTTCGGTGGCCAATAGGCGAAAGCCCAGCTCCACAAACTCGCGGGCTACCGGGATGACCGCCTGTTTATCCCGGTCGCTGACGCTGATGAACACCGTCCCCTGGAGAGGCAGATTCTGCCCCGCCGCCAGTTGCGCTTTGGCGTAAGCGCGGCCAAAGTCCGTGTCAATGCCCATCACCTCACCGGTGGAGCGCATCTCCGGCCCCAGCAGCGTGTCGGTGCCGGGAAACTTGTGGAAGGGCAAAACCGCTTCCTTGACGGCAATGTGGGAGGGGATCACCTCCTGGGTAAAGCCCAGCTCGGCTAGGGTTTTGCCGCTCATCACTTGAGCGGCGTAGTCTGCCAGCGGATGGCCGATGGCCTTGCTGACAAAGGGGACGGTGCGGGAGGCGCGCGGATTGGCCTCCAGGATATAGACTTGACCTTTTTGGACGGCGTATTGCACGTTGATCAGGCCCACCACCTTCAGAGCTTGGGCCAACTTCACCGTCCATTGGCGAATCACCTGCAGCACGTCGGGGCTGAGGGTGCGGCTGGGCAATACACAGGCCGAATCGCCCGAGTGGATCCCGGCCTGCTCGATGTGCTCCAGAATGCCGCCGATGGTAACAGCGCCGGTGCGGTCGGCAATGGCATCCACATCCACCTCCACCGCCTCTTCCAGGAACTGATCCACCAGCACCGGACGATCCGGATCCACCGCCACCGCCAGTTGCATGTAGCGCTGCAGGTCTTGGTCGGAATAGACGATCTCCATGGCCCGTCCCCCCAAGACGTAGCTGGGCCGCACCACCACCGGATAGCCGATGCGGCGGGCAATTTCCAAGCTTTCTTCCACGCTGCGGGCAATGCCGTTGGCCGGTTGGCGAATATCCAACTCCCGCAAGATGCGCTCGAAGCGCCCCCGATCCTCAGCAATGTCGATGGAGTCGGGGGAAGTTCCCCAGATGGGAGCCTGGGCTGCTGCCAGCCCCTGCGCCAGCTTGAGGGGAGTTTGACCGCCAAATTGCACGATCAGGCCGACCGGCTGCTCAGCATCCACCAAGTTCATCACCTCTTCATGGGTGAGCGGCTCAAAATAGAGGCGATCAGCGGTGTCGTAGTCGGTGGAAACGGTTTCCGGGTTGGAGTTGACCATGATCGCTTCGTAACCCAGGCGGCTGAGGGCAAAGGCAGCATGACAACAGCAGTAGTCGAATTCGATCCCCTGGCCGATGCGGTTGGGGCCACCTCCCAAGATCATCACCTTCTCTTTGCGGGCCGGGAAAATCTCCGACTCGCTCTCGTAGGTAGAGTACTGGTAGGGGGTAGCAGCCTCAAATTCGGCGGCGCAGGTATCTACAGTTTTGTAGGTGGGGATCACCCCCAGGCTTTTGCGGCAGGCCCGCACCTGATGTTCCGTGGATCCAGTGAGGTGGGCAATTTGTCGGTCGCTGAAGCCCATTTGCTTGAGGTGTCTCAAGTCGTCAGCGCTCAGGGATCCCAGCTCCCGCCCCTTGAGGGCCTGCTCCACCTCCACCAACTCCTGCAGCTTGTCGATAAACCAGGGATCGATGTGGGTGAGTTGGGCAATCTCCTGGGCAGAAAAGCCCATGAGCAGAGCGGTGCGGATGGTGAGCAGGCGGAAGGGGTTGGGGGTGCGCAGGTTGGCCCGCACTTCCTCCGGCTTGGGGAAAACCTCCGGCCTATCGCTGCCAAAACCGGGACGGTCGATTTCCAAAGAGCGCAGGGCCTTCTGGATGGATTCTTGAAAAGTGCGGCCAATGGCCATCGCCTCCCCCACCGATTTCATCTGGGTGGTGAGAACCGGCTCTGCGCCGGGGAATTTTTCAAAAGCAAAGCGAGGGATCTTGGTGACCACATAGTCGATGGTGGGCTCGAAGCTGGCCGGAGTTTTGCGGGTGATGTCGTTGGGGATCTCCGGCAGCGTGTAGCCCACTGCCAATTTGGCGGCAATTTTGGCGATGGGAAAGCCGGTGGCCTTGCTGGCCAAAGCAGAAGAGCGGGAGACCCGCGGGTTCATCTCGATCACCCGCACCTCGCCGTTGGCAGGGTTGACGGCAAATTGCACGTTGGATCCCCCGGTCTCTACGCCAATTTCGCGCATGATGGCGATGGCATAGTCCCGCAGCCGCTGGTATTCCTTGTCGGTGAGGGTTTGGGCCGGGGCCACGGTGATGGAGTCGCCAGTGTGCACCCCCATCGGGTCGATGTTTTCTATGGAGCAGATGATCACCACGTTATCCGCCAGATCCCGCATCACCTCCAGCTCAAACTCCTTCCAGCCGATGACCGATTCTTCCACCAAGATTTGGGAAACGGGGCTGGCCTCCAAGCCGGCAGCGCAGATCTCTTCAAACTCCTCCTGGTTGTAAGCCACCCCACCACCGGTGCCCCCCAGGGTATAGGCCGGGCGGATGATGAGGGGATAGCCGATCTCCTGGGCAATCTGCTTGGCTTCTTCCAGGGTGTGGGCCAGGCCAGAGCGGGGCACGGCCAAGCCAATCCGCTGCATGGCTTGCTTGAAGAGATCCCGGTCTTCGGCTTTTTCAATGGCCTCCCGCTTGGCCCCAATCAACTCCACCCCGTACTGCTCCAGGATCCCTTGCTGGGCCAGTTGCACCGCCACGTTGAGGGCCGTCTGGCCGCCCATGGTGGGCAGCAAAGCATCAGGGCGCTCCCGCTCGATAATTTTGGCCACAAAGTCCACCGTCACCGGCTCGATGTAGGTGCGCTCCGCCATACTGGGATCCGTCATGATGGTGGCGGGGTTAGAGTTGACCAAGACGACCTCATAGCCTTCTTCCCGCAGGGCTTTGCAGGCTTGGGTGCCCGAGTAGTCGAATTCGCAGGCTTGGCCAATGACGATCGGCCCCGCTCCAATGAGCAAGATTTTGTGGATATCGGTGCGGCGCGGCATAGGGATCCCAGAGGTGGCAGAGTCAGCCTTCTATTGTAGAGGTCACCTGCAGGTCAAGTTGCTCATCGGGATCCCTCTTTTTTGGGTGTTGCGCTTTCAAAGGCTATGCACAGCAGGCAGAGCTTGGATCCCTGGCAGGCAGGAGTTCTCTGGGGCAACCCGCAAAAGGGCAGCTTCTTCATCAGTATCAATAGACGGGAAAACTTGAACTTTAGATGATATCAATGCTATCGTCGCAGCAAAGCCGCCCAGGGATCTGCCGATCGAGGAAACGCTCTATGGCCACGTTAATTGTTCGCAATGTTGACGAAGCCATTGTCAAAGCTCTCAAACAAAGGGCTAGTCGTCACGGCGTTAGTGCAGAGGCCGAACACCGCAAAATCCTAGAGCAAGTCTTACTCCAGCCTGCGAAACAGTCCTTTGCCGAAGTGCTCAGATCGATACCTAACGTTGGCAACGATTCAGACTTTGAGCGAGTGCAAGATAACACTGCCCATGACGTATTTGCTTGACACTAACGTCATCAGTGAGCTGAGCAAACACAGTCAAGCCAACTCCGGGGTTCAAGAATTTCTTCAAACTGCCATTGAGCAAGAGGCCCGCATCTACATCAGCGTGATCACGCTGGGCGAACTCCGCCGAGGCGTTGAACTCATGCGCCATCGCGGCGATCATCTGCAAGCCAACCTTCTGGAGAGGTGGCTGCAAACGGTTGTCGATGACTATGCCAATCACATTCTTGATTTCACAATTACCGAAGCCCAGGTATGGGGAAGCCTGTGCGTACCTCACTCTCAAAATGCGATTGACAAACAACTGGCTGCTACAGCCTTGGTTTACGGACTTACCCTGGTTACTCGCAATGTCCGTGATTTTGCCGGGACAGGGGTACCTCTCATTAACCCATTTAGACCCTCATAACAAGCCGCGGTAGCGAATAAAGATCAAAACTGCCGCCCAGGATCCCAGCGCCACCTTGATGGCTACCAAAATGTTAAGAATCGGGATCCAACCGCCGCTAAACAGATCCCCCAACTCCCCTCTAGGCAATTCCCAGCCGGCCAGAGCCATCACAGCCACCCCGATAAACGCCACCACCGACAGCTTCTCCCACATCGCAGCCCGCCACCGTTTGTAGATGGCCTCCATCCAGGTGGAAGAGGCGGTGATCGCCACCAAGCCAATGGCCGTCCCCCCCGCCACCCCGGCAGCAAAGCCTCCGCCCGGCGTCAGGTGCCCTCGAATGGCCAGCTCCACCGCAATCAAAGCCGAAATGGTGGCCCCCACTCGCGCCAACACAATCGAGGGAATATCGGTAAATTGAGCTACATTGGCCGTCGGCTGCTCATCCGCCAGCAGATATTGGGCGCCCAAAATTGCCGTGGAAAACACCACCACTTCAAAGACCGTATCGTAGAGGCGGTTGCGCAGAATGAGACCCGTCACCGCGTTGGGCACACCGCTTTCGCTGGCCAGAATCTCCACTGCCTCGACTAAGGCCACGCCCGCTGTGGGGTTGGGGGACACGGATCCCACCTCGCCCACGATGAGCTGTAGGGCTGCCAGCAACACTGCTATCCCATACACCCACTTCATGTCGCCATCACCTCAGTGGCCAGAGCTTGCTGCGCCAAAATGGCCTGCAGGCGGGGCACGCGTGTAACCAGGCGATACTCTGCTGCTTCTCCGGCGGGCTCAAGGGCAATGGTGTGTACCTCTCGGCTGCGAAGAGCAGCCACCAACGCCTCCGAACTCCCATAGGCGGCCAACTCCAAGCGCATGTGATACCGCTGTAGCCCTTGGCGCATCTGCTGTAACAACTGCCGTGCTGCTGAGGTACTGGCCTCCAGCACAGGGCTGCCTTCAAGAACGCCCAGGCGCATGCTCAGCGAAGAGCGCACCGCAATGGCGTAGAGGGTAATGGAAAGCATAGTGCCCACCAGCGCCTCGGTCAGAGCCACATCCGCCGCCCCAAACAGCGCATAGATCAGGGCGGCAATCGTCCCCAGGATCCCTCGCATTACCAAGGCGTGGTAGGGATTGGTCTGAGTCACCACCAAGCTTGCCGTCAGGGGCAGGAGTAACGCCATCACCAGCAACAGGGTCTCTTCCATCCTGCCCTCCTATAGGGACTTGCGCTGCGAGCAAAACGCCAGCACATAGCCCAGAATGGTATTCCAAATAGCCAGGGAGATCAGTGCCAACACCAACAGGGGCCATTCCCGTGGGATCCGCAACAGCAGCCCCAGCATGATGCTCATAGAGCCCAGGGTGTCCGACACCGAGAGGCCGTGCAGCTTGAACAAAATCGAGCGATCCCCAAGGAGCGGCGCCGTTCCCCACAACCAAAACAGCACACCAATCCCAAACAACAGATAGCTCAGACCTTCCACCCAGACTTCCATACCTACCCCCAGGGCCTTTCTAAAGCATTTCCAGCCGTTTCAGTACATGAGCCAAGAGCATTAAGGCCGCATTGCCCACCGACAAAATCAAAACCCCCACAATCCCGATCATCCAATCATCCCGCACCACCGACACCACCAAAATCAGGATGGCCGTCTTTGTGGCCAAGCTGGCAAAGGCGAGCATCGTCTGCCAAATATCTTCCTTCAGCCAAGCGGCGTACAGGGGCAAGCACAGCGTTAGGGTCAGGAGAAACAGCAGTAGGTTCACACGTCCTCCCGCGGCTTGAGCACATGGACTTCATAAGTGCCTTGGGCATTGCAATTGAGCACGATGGTTTTGGGCGTGAAGGTAATTAAAAAGATATCCAGAAACACCAGCCCTGCTGAACGGTTGGGCAGGGTTTGTTTGTATACAACTTCCTCAACAGTGTGGGGCTTGAGGATCATCTCGAAGGCTTCCCAGTAGGCTCTTGGGATGGCGAGAAGAATTTCCTGGAGCACTCGCCCCCAATCCCGCCATTGCACCGGTGCGGAAGCCTGGCGCGGCAGCAGCAACGTTGCCGCCACCCCAATGGCCACATTGTCCCAGCTCAGATTGCCCGTCAGCAGAAACCAAATCAAGAGGCGCAGGCCGATCTCCAATAGACCCAACTCAGGGTAGCGTCCCATAGTTCCCCACAGCTAACAGAGCCCAAACCAGCACCAACACTATGCTCAAGCCGCCCACCACTGCTTCCAGCCCTTCGTTCACCGACCCTCCCTTCAAAGGGATCCGCTCCCAAAACCAGCCTAGGGGGATCCCAATGCCCAAACTGAGGAGCGCCTTGAGAAGATTGTCAGCGCCATAGGCCGCCGGTAGCCAGCCCCAGAGCAAGCCCCCACCCCAAAGCACCAGTGCCACTTTATCTTGCCAAGGAGTTGCAGAGGTGGTTGCCCCCTTCATTGGAGAAACAGGTGCCCGCAGCACTCGCACGCCTAAACAAGTGGTGCCGACGGTAACCCCCACCAGCAGCCACTCGTGCCAGGGATCCAGAGCAGACAAGCTGAGGGCCTTGGCCGCATACCCCAAACTGCCGGGTACCCCTGCCAGGGAAGCCGTCCCCAAGAGCAACATGGGCCACCGCCAGCGATGGCTCACGCTCGTTCCAACAAACAGCAAGGGCTTCGCCAACCCATGGGCAAGACCGTACAAACCCGCCCACTGAGGGGCAGCAATCACAAATCCCATCTGCGATACCGAGCTCCAGGCGAGAAGGTGCTGGGGCGTGCTCGCCATCAGGGCCAGTAGGATCCCGAAAACGGCTGAACCGGCGCTCAAGTAGGGCAACCCCTGGGCCAAGACCGGCGAAGCCTCGCTGCAGCGCACCAAAGCCATGGCTCCTGCTTTGGTCGTAAAACCGCTGAGCACCGCCGCAACAACGGGATCCGCGGTAACGTAGGTGAGGGGCAGCCACAGGCCGGCAACGAAGATCGCCCCCTTGGCCAAAAGACCCACAGCAATCAGCGCCAAGGCCGTGGGGTCGGCCATAGCCAAACTGCTCATCGCCAGGGATCCCGTGCGCACATAGACCAGGATTGCGCCCATCAGGTAGAAGAGCATGGCCACATTGCTCATGAAAAGGTAGCGCAGCCCCACCCAGAGCTGGCGATCGCGGTGCGGAGCATTTTCTTCCACTGTGGGTTGGCCCTCAGCCCGCCGCCCATAGGTCAGCAGCAAAAACACGCCGATGCTGAGCACCTCCAGGGAAACGTAGACGCTGATCAGGTCGGCACTGATGACGACAGCGTTGGCGCTACCGTGGACGATCAGCAACTGCATGGCCAGAAAGCGGCTGCCCGCAAAGCGTCTATCCAAATACAGGGCCACTCCTAGCGTGACCAGGCCGTGGGCCAAGAGCATCGCTGCTCCATTGGCATCGATCCGCAGCGTCACCCCGAAGTGATCCAAAAGCTGCAGCTCCAAGGGCGCAGCGGTTGTGCCGGGCAAGCCCCCCTGCTGCACCGCATAGACCACCGTCAGCGCAGCCATCCCCACCAGGCTGGGACGGGTTAGGGCTGGCATCAAGTAGGTTGTGAAGGCCAGCAGAAAGGGCAATGCCACCCACACCAGCGTCAGCTCAGTCATCGGTAAAAGTGCTCCGCGCCCCTGACGCGAGTGCCTGTTCGATGCTCTCGACTTCGAGGGTGGGATGATTGCGGGAGAGCTTCATCACCCCCACCAACATCAAGGCTTGTACCGACAGGCCGATGACGATGGCCGTGAGGATGATCCCCTGAGGCACCGGGTCGGCATAGTCCAGCTCGCGCCAGGGTTTGTAGATGGGGGTGAACACACCGCTCCGGGCTGCCCAGATCACGAAGAAGGCGATGACCCCGGTGCTCATGACATCCATAGACAGGATCTTCATAATGAGGTTGCGCTTAACCACGACTCCCCAGAAGCCAAGGAAGATCGTGAGGATGACGGCGGCATTTAACATAGACACCTCGCTTGCTGCACTTAAGCTATCCGGTGGCTCAGTCGTCCTAAGGCTACGCCCGCTACGCGACCAGTATCCAGCTTCCGCAGTCACAGCAGCCAGATAGCCTATGGCCGGTTGCAACGCTGCCGGGATCCCCATCTCCCCAGCAAGACCGGGATCCCGAATTCGAAAGAGCTGCAGCTCCCAATGGGCAACTTGCTGCGACTTCTTGCCAGCTCTGGGGCTTGGTGGGATCCTGGTCATACACTTCTCATGCCAAGGTCGGAATTGATGGCCGCTGTCCGCAGTTTAAGTTGTTTTTAATGGCCTTGGCGGAACCGACTTCTGGATGCTGAAGATAAGGTGTTGGAGAAGGGGGTTGTAAAAGCCGTGATGCTGCCGGTGGCCGAAGCAGAAGCCCTGATTTTGCAGGCGGTTCAGCCGCTGGGCACAGAGTGGGTGGAGCTGGGATCCGCCCAAGGCCGCGTTCTCAGCCAAACTGTGTATAGCCCCCAAGATTTTCCGGCCCGGCCCACCTCCAGCATGGATGGCTATGCCGTGCGCCATGAAGATGTGCAAGCGGGGATCCCTTGTGAGCTGCAGGTGATTGAGACTCTCCCCGCCGGGAAGGCACCCACCCGAGATCTCCAGCCCGGACAAGCGGTGCGTCTCTACACCGGCTCCCTCTTGCCCAGCGGTGCGGACACCGTGGTGATGCAGGAAGACACGCAGCAACCTTCGCCGGGAACCGTTCGCCTCTTGCAGCGTCCGCAGCGGGGCCAATTTGTCCGGCCTCAGGGAGACTTTGCCCGCCAGGGGGATCCCCTCCTGCCGGCAGGGCAGGCTTTGGGCGGAGCGGAGCTAGCCGTTTTGGCCGCCATCCGACAGGCGATGGTGCCGGTGTTTCGTCAGCCCCGGGTAGCCCTGTTCTCGACAGGGGATGAGCTAGTGCCCATCCAGCAGGTGCCGGGGCCGGGGCAGGTCGTGGATTCCAACCAGTACGGCCTGGCGGCTCTGGTCAAGGCAGCGGGTGGGATCCCGATCCAGTTAGGCATCGTGCCGGATCGGCTCCAGGTGTTGCGGCAGGTCGTCCAGCAGGCCCTGGCCTCCGCCGATGGGGTGATCTCTTCCGGAGGGGTATCGGTGGGGGATTTTGACCTGGTGGAAAAGGTGCTGGAGGAGTTGGGAGGCGAGATTTTCATCCGCAGCGTGGCCATCAAGCCGGGCAAACCCCTGACGGTGGCTCGTTTTCCCAATCCCCACGGCCCCCCCAAGCTCTACTTTGGCCTGCCGGGCAACCCTGCCTCTGCCCTGGTGACCTTCTGGCGCTTTTTGCACCCGGCCCTGCGAAAAATGGGCGGATCCCTGCCCCCCTACTGGCAGATCCTCTCCGCCTTCAGCCCGGTGGATCTGCATGCCGACGGTCAGCGGGAACACTATCTCTGGGGACGGCTGCAGGTCAGGCCTGAGGGGATCCAATTTCAGCCCGCCGCCAACCTCAATTCCGGCAATCTCATCAGTCTGGCTGGCTGTAATGCCTTGGCTGTGCTGCCAGTAGGGACAACCCAGATCCCTGCTGGTTCGCCCGTTCAGGTGCTGCAACTGCCCTGAAGATCCCTAGCCCTCCTCTCGCTGCTGCTGGAATAGCCGCCATAGTCAATCCAAATAACAATGAGACGCTAGCCAGTACAACAGTTCCGTCTGCAACAGCGGACCGCAGGCCTTATCACTTCATCCACAGAAGTTCCTCTATCAGCATGCATCCTTGCCCTCTTGAGAGCACTAAAGTCACCCTCAATCTCATTCAAGTCTGGCGAGGGCCTCAGCAAAAAACCACCTCCTGCCCTGCCGCTTTCATCAAATCCTTTATCCTTCCCTTCCGTTCGCCGAGCAGGCCCTAGGCCTTTGAATCGGCCCATTGCCCAGAGTCAATACAGATGTCCTCTCCAAACTCGGCATTTAGTGTCCCTCAAGTTCTTCCGCATTCGAGCTACTTGAAAAAGCGTCGGGGCTATCAAACCCCCTCTCTCCTTCTTCCTACCGGCTACTCAGCTCTCTCTCTTCCCATAAACTTTCTCCCCTCTCTTTGGCCAAGCATAAAACAGGTGCGTATCTCCCCAAACCCTGTCTCGTCATTCTCTCATCATTCGCGTCAGCGGTGCAGAGCCCATTGTAAGCTAAACTCTCACTTCCATACTTCTGAACCAACTCCCTCAAGACCCTAGAGTCGTTGATTCTCTCTTGGATTCTCTCTTGCCAATCCCGCTCTCGGTGCCTTAACTCTTTTTTTTCGCGTTGTTTTCATCTTCCTAAGAGCATAGTAAATAGCGCTGGGATGGACGCCAAACCTCTGGGCTCTATCCTTCAGTCGAGCTTCTGGGTACTGTTCTACGTCTTGCTGCAGAGCGACCAAGTCTATCTTTCGCTTCCGAGTCTTGACTTTTGTCGGCCTCAGGTCTTCTCGGTTCAGCCAGCGATAAACCGTTGCACGACTGACTTTGTACATCTGTGCAGCTGCAGTGGGGCTGCCCCCTTCCTGGACATACCCTACGACTCTCTCTCTCAGGTCTAAGCTATAGGTCATGAAGCTTCCTCCTGAGGTCTACCCCCACGTCATCTTGCCTTTAACACCGTCTCATTGTCAACTGAATTGACTACAACTACACAGACCTGCTTTGTGGTCATTTCAAATGGCACCTGTCTTGCCTTTTGTCTGCCGTCGTCGAGAGAGGGGGCAGCGGCACAGAGGACTAGGTCGTGTTGATCTTATGTTAGGATAGAGAGAATAATTTATAGAGGAAAGAGGATGAAGTTGGTTT